>JBDSRN010000027.1:0-28617 GCA_039929265.1 Steroidobacteraceae bacterium
CTCGCCATCGCGCATATCCTGCGGCATGGAGTAGTACGCCCGGAACACGTATACGGACGCGTCGATCAGATAGAGCAAGGGATTCTCAGCTCAGCCAGCGCTTGAGTCGCGCATGCAGCGGGCTCGAGCGCGGGAAATGGGCGAGCAGATATTCCATCTGGTCGGCGAGCACGCGCCGCCCCTTGAGGAAAATGTATTCGGCATAGGTGGGCGTGAAAGGAACCGCGATGAGCTGCATCCTGGCCTGCTCCGGCGTGCGCGATGCCTTGGCGTTGTTGCAGCGGCGACAGGCAGACACCACGTTCATCCACATATCGTGACCACCCTGGCTGAACGGCCGTACGTGGTCGCGCGACAGCTCGCGCGAGGCAAAGCGCTGCGCGCAGTACATGCACAGATAGCCATCGCGACGGAACAGCGTCTGGTTGTTCAGCGGCGGGATGTAATCGTGCCGCGTGTTGCCCGGATTACCGGTGTGCCCGACGGTCGCGATGATGGAGCTGACTTCAAGCACCGTGCGCTTGCCCGAAATAGCGTTGTAACCGCCCGTGAGCTCGTACAGCGGCGAACCGCAGGTGTAGGCCACCTGCTCCTGATGGTAGAGGCGTGCGGCCTCTTTGTAGTCGATCCACTCGAGGGGCATGCCCGCCACATCGGCGCGCAGCACCAGTTGATTCAGGCCATGCGGACCCGCGGCCACGACGCGAAAATCGTCGTCACCTTCGTTGCCACTGCTGCTGGAATGAAGCCGGTCCAAGCCT
Organism: Steroidobacteraceae bacterium; assembly: GCA_039929265.1. Classification (GTDB taxonomy): domain Bacteria; phylum Pseudomonadota; class Gammaproteobacteria; order Steroidobacterales; family Steroidobacteraceae; genus ZC4RG30. The sequence continues at coordinate 762 of JBDSRN010000027.1, forward strand.
TTGTAAGACTAGAGGTGTCTGTGCAACAATTCAACGAGAAAACAAGGCTCACACGAGCCGCTCGACCAGAACAGGGAACCTTACCAATGCCAGTGACCATCGGCGCGTTGCGGGAAACGACGCCCGGCGAGACCCGCGTGAGCCTGGTGCCCGAGGTGGCGGCCAAATTTGCCGCAGCAGGGGCGCACGTGCTGATGCAGCGTTGCGCGGGCTTCGCGGCGCAGTTCCCCGACGCGGGCTTCACCGAGATCGAATGGATCGACGACGCGGCGCAGGTGCTGGGACGCTCGGACGTGCTACTGACCGTACAGCCGCTGAGCCTCCAGCAGATCGGCGCGTTGCGCGCGGGCACCGTGGTGATTGGATTCATGCAGGCGCATGCGCGCGCGGCCGAGGTCCGAGCCCTGCGCGATGGAGGCATCACGAGTTTCGCGATGGAGCTCGTCCCGCGCATCTCGCGGGCGCAGTCGATGGATGCGCTGTCTTCGCAGGCAGCGGTCGCCGGCTACAAGGCCGTGCTGATCGCCGCGAACACGCTCGACAAGTTCCTGCCGATGCTCACCACTGCCGCGGGCACGATCCGCCCTGCGCAGGTGCTCGTCATCGGCGCGGGTGTCGCGGGTCTGCAGGCGATCGCAACGGCACGGCGACTGGGTGCGGTCGTCGAGGCCTATGACGTGCGCAGCGCGACGCGCGAGCAGATCAAATCGCTGGGCGCGAGATTCGTCGACACCGGTGTATCCGCCGATGGCCAGGGCGGCTATGCCCGTGAGCTCACCGCCGAAGAACAAGCCCGGCAGCAGGAGGTGCTCGACGCACGCATAGCCGCCGCGGATGCGGTGATCACCACCGCCTCGATCCCCGGGCGCGCCGCCCCGCGCATCATCTCGGTCGCGGCAGTGGAGCGGATGAAGGCCGGGGCAGTGATCATCGACATCGCCGCGGAATCCGGCGGTAACTGCGAGCTCACCCGCGCCGGCGAGACCGTGGAGCACCACGGCGTGCGCATCGTCGGCCCGGTGAACCTGCCGGCGCAACTGGCGCATCACGCGAGCCAGATGTACGCGCGCAATCTGTACAACTTCCTCAAACCTGCGCTCGACAAGGGTGAACTGAAGATCGACTGGCAAGACGAAGTGTTCGACAAGTCCTGCCTCACGCGCGAAAACGCGATCCATCACGCGCCGACCGCAAAGGAACTGACATGACTGGAATGGTAGCGCTGTACATCTTCATGCTCGCGGCATTCACGGGCTACGAAGTGATCGCCAAGGTGCCGGTGATCCTGCACACCCCGCTGATGTCCGGCTCGAACTTCGTGCACGGAATCGTGCTCGTGGGTGCGATGGTCGCCCTCGGCGAGGCGCACACCACACTCGAGAAGAGCATCGGCTTCACAGGCGTGCTGCTCGCAGCAGGCAACGCGGTCGGTGGGTACGCGGTAACCGAACGCATGCTCGAGATGTTCCGCAATAGCGGCCGCAAAGCGCCGCCCGGCAAGCACTGATGAACTTCGATGCGCATGGGCTGATCCAGATCAGCTACCTGATCACGGCGTTTTTGTTCGTCATGGGCCTGAAGCGCATGAGCTCACCGGTCACGGCGCGCAGCGGCATCCTGTGGGCCGGTGCCGGGATGGCGGTCGCGACGCTCGCGACCTTCCTGTACCCGGGCATGACCAACTTCCCGCTGATTCTCGCCGCGATTGCCGTGGGTTCCACGATTGCCTGGGTCAGCGGCAGGCGCGTCGCGATGACTGACATGCCGCAGATGATCGCCCTGTACAACGGCATGGGCGGCGGCGCCGCCGCGGCCATCGCCGCGGTGGAGCTGTATCGCGGCGGCATCAGCGAGGTCAGCATCGCGGTGCTGGCCGTGGTGGGCGGCATCATCGGTGCGGTGTCATTCAGCGGCAGCATCGTCGCGTTCGCGAAACTGCAGGGGCTCATCAAGGGATCGTTGCGTTTCTCCGGCCAGCAGGTGCTGAACCTGCTGATCCTCGCGGGCGCGCTCGCCGTCGGCACGTGCATCGCGCTGGGTTACGACAACGCGGCGATGATGGTCACGCTGCTGTTCGTCCTCGCGCTGCTGCTGGGTCTCACGATGACGCTGCCGATCGGTGGCGCCGACATGCCCGTGGTGATCTCGCTGTACAACGCGCTCACGGGTCTGGCAGTGGCGTTCGAAGGCTTCGTGCTCGGCAATGCCGCGATGATCATCGCCGGCACGGTGGTGGGTTCGGCCGGCACGCTGCTCACCCAGCTCATGGCGCGCGCGATGAACCGCTCGCTTGGCAACGTGCTGTTCTCCGGCTTCGGCGATAGCGGCGGTGCAGCCGCGAGTGGCGAAGTCAGCGGCAGCATGAAGGCGATTGAAGCTGCAGACGTCGGCGTCATGATGGCGTTCGCGCAGAAGGTGATTGTCATCCCCGGATACGGCATGGCGGTGGCGCAGGCCCAGCACAAGGTATGGGAGCTGTGCCAATTGCTGGTGGAGCGCGGCGTGCAGGTACGCTTTGCGATCCATCCGGTGGCGGGGCGCATGCCCGGCCACATGAACGTGCTGCTCGCCGAGGCCGGCGTGCCATACGACCTCATCGCGGATCTCGACGAGATCAACGCGGAGTTCGAGACGGCGGATGTCGCCCTCGTGATCGGCGCGAACGACGTGGTGAATCCCGTGGCGCGTAACGACAAGAGCAGTCCGATCTACGGTATGCCGATCCTGAATGCCGACAAGGCAAAGAATGTCATCGTGATCAAGCGCGGTCAGGGCGCGGGGTTCTCCGGCATCGAGAACGCGCTGTTCTACCTCGACAACACGCGCATGTTGTACGGCGATGGCCAGGCAGCAGTGGCGCAGCTCATCCAGGCGGTCAAGGCGGTCTGAGTCGCTGCTGATTCCGGCGCGCGCGCTCGAGCATTCGCTCGCGCTGCGCGGGCGTTGCGTTCTGCCAGCGCTCGCGCAACGCGCGCCGACGTTCCGGGGCGAACTGCTTGAAGGTGCGGAAATTATCGCGCACCTCGCGCTGCTGCTCGGGCGAGAGCGACTGGAAATCCGACCAGCGCTTGCGCACCAGATCGCGTCGCTGCGGGGCCGCCTTCTGCCATTCCTTGAAACGATTCTGCGCGGCGCCGCGCTCTTCAGGCGTCATCGCGAGCCAGCGCTCGCTGCCGCGCGTGAGCGCCTTCTGGCGCGCGGGCGGCATCTGCTCCCAGCGTGGCGCGAAGTCCGCGAGCAGCCCCTGCTGCTCGCCGGAGAGGCTGCTCCAGGTGACACCCGGAGGGGTTTGGGGTTCCTGCGCAGGCAGCGCGGGGGCGCTCAGCAGCATCAGCGTCACGAACAGCAGTTGCACGGCTTTCATGGCTTCGCCTCGTCCTGGTTCTTGTCTGACGCCACGGGCGTAACCGGTGGCTTCAGGAGTTTCTTCACATTGGTGCTCGCGAGATAGTCGTGCCATTCCGGATCCTCGCTGTCGAGACTGCCCAGGAACTCCAGCAGCTCCGCCGGCAGCTTCGCTTCCGCTGCGTGCGCAACGCCCGTCACGAGCGATGCGCCGAGCAATGCGGCCAGTGCCGTGCGCGTCACGTGCCACGAACCTCCCCGTTGCCTTCGTCCGCGCCTTCGTCCTGCGTCGCGGCCCATTCGTAGAATTCGAAGTTGTCGACATCCGCAAGGTCCAGGGCATCGGCATCGGCGATCAGCTCCAGGTCGTCGAAACGCGAGGTCTGGGCTGTGCTCAAGTCCGGCAAGACCGGCGCACCGCTGCGATTCCACAGCACCAGCGCAACCAGCACCGCAGCGGCGAGCCCGCCAGCGGGCGCGGCGTTGCGCCACCACGGCGCCAGTTCGCGACGGGGTCCGACTGCGAGCGCCGCATGCCGCGCCTGCGTGAGCCGCGACCGCGTCGCGGCATCCAGACGCGCGATGCTGTCGTCGAATGCGGCCTTCGCCCCGTGTTCGAAGGGATCCGGTTGCGCAGTCACTACGGCTCTCCCAGGCGCGTGCGCAATGCCTGCACGGCGCGGAAATGATGTGTTTTCACGCTGCCCTGCGAGCACCGCATCGCGAGGGCTGTCTGTACAACGTCGAGGCCCTCGAATGTGCGCAACATGAACGCTTCGCGCTGCCGCGCCGGCAATGCCGCGAGACCTTGCTCGAGCAGAGCCATGCTTTGATCCAGCGCGAGCTGCTGCTCGGGGCCAGGCTCGACCGCAGGCGCATTTGCGATGGGATCCCAGGCCTCGTCTTCCGACTCGCCGCCCGCGAACGGCAACCATGCCATGACGCGGCTGCGTACGCTGCGCCGACGCTGCAGGTCGCGGATACGATTGGTGAGGATGCGATAGAACAGCGGGCGCCATTCCGAGGCAGGGCGGGCGGCATAGCTGCGCACGAGTTGCAACATCGCGTCCTGCACCGCGTCGAGCGCGTCGGCTTCGTTACGCAATGCGATCTGCGCCATGCGAAACGCCTTGCGCTCGATGCCCGCGAGAAATTGATCCAGCGACTGACTGGCCGTATTCGCAGCCTTCATACTGCGCGCCGCGCAGAACGGTGTTGCCGGCGCAGCGGCCGACTCGGTGGCGAGAGTAGCAAAGACGAACATATCCGGGCAGTTTGATGCTGGAGATAACGAGGCTTGTGGGATCAGGTAACGCACAAGGGCGACCGCGGTTGACCGCCCTGCGTGCCGGAAAGTCGAGTCAACCCAATAAGTTACTGAAACATATTGAATTCCCGCGACGATCATTTGGTGAGCAAACCAACGTGAAGGGCCATAAACGCGCTGCGTTGTGCGCTTGCGCACGCGTTCGTCCACAGACTTATCCACAAGAGCTATGGACAAACCCGTGAGCCCGGCCACGGTGCTGCGCGTGGCGCTCGATACGCCATTGCGCCGGCTGTTCGACTACTTGCCGCCCGAGGATGTGCCGGTGAGCGCGCTGCCCATCGGCGCGCGCGTGCACCTGCCGTTCGGACGACGCCAGCTCGTCGGCACGATCCTCGCTCACGCTCAGACATCGGAGCTGCCGCTCGCGCGACTCAAGCGCATCACCGAGCTCATAGATACCGAGCCGCTGCTCGATGAGCCGTCGCGGCAATTCCTGTCGTGGGCTTCGGAGTATTACCACCATCCCATCGGCGAGGTGATTGCCGCGGCATTGCCGCGCATGTTGCGTGAGGGTGCCCCCGCGCTCGCCGCCCTCACCCACTGGAGGGTTACCCCCGCCGGCGAGACCGCGCTCGTCGATGGCACGCTGCGCTGCGCGCCGAAGCAGCGCGAGCTGCTGCAGCGGCTCGTGCCGGGCGCGTCGAGCCTCGACCTCGCCGAATTCTCGCCGACCTGGCGCGCGCTGCTGCGCAAACTCGCAGAACTGCAGTACGTGGCGAGTCACGAAGAACCACTGGCACTGCAGAACGATGCACCGGTGCGGCGCGTCGAGGGGCTCACGCTGGGCAGCGAGCAACAGGCGGCGTTCGCGGCGATCCGCACGGCGCTCGGCGCGTTCGCGAGTTTCCTGCTCGACGGCGTCACCGGCAGCGGCAAGACCGAGGTATACCTGCGCGTCATCGAAGACGTGCTGGGGCGCGGGCAGCGCGCGCTGGTGCTGGTGCCGGAGATCGGGCTCACGCCGCAGCTCGTGTCGCGCCTGCGCGAGCGCTTCGACACCGTGCTTGCGCCACTGCACTCCGCGCTCACCGATCGCGAGCGACTGCTCGCGTGGCGCGATGCACGCAGTGGTCGCGCGCGCATCATCGTCGGCACCCGCTCTGCGGTATTCGCACCCGTGCCGGATCTCGGCGTGATCATTGTAGACGAGGAGCACGACGCCTCGTTCAAGCAGCACGAGGGCGGCTTCCGCTATTCCGCGCGCGATCTTGCGATCGTGCGCGCGCAGCAGTCCGGCGTGCCGGTGGTGCTGGGCTCGGCGACGCCCGCGCTCGAGTCGCTGTACAACGTCGCGGTAGGCAAGGCGACGCGGCTCGCGCTGCCGCAGCGGGCTGGGGCCGCATCGAAGCCCACGCTGTCCTTGCTCGATCTGCGCGCCCACGCGCAGCACCGCGGGCTTTCGGCGCCACTACTGCTCGCGATGGAAAAGCATCTTGCCGATGGCAACCAGGTGCTGATCTTCATCAATCGCCGCGGCTATGCGCCGACTCTGTTGTGCAGCGCCTGTGGCTGGATCGCGCCCTGCCATGCCTGCGATGCGCGACTAACCGTGCATCGTGCCGCCGGCACGCTCACCTGCCATCACTGCGGCGCCCAGGAGCCGCTGCCCGCAAGCTGCCCGCGCTGCGGACATGCGCTGCACCCGGTGGGCCAGGGCACTGAGCGCATCGAGGAGGTGCTCAGCAAGCGCTTTGCCGGTGTGCCGCTCGTGCGCTTCGATCGCGACAGCGTGCAGCATCCCGATGACCTTGAGGCAGCGTTGCTGCGCGTGAACTCGGGCGAGGCACGCATCCTCGTCGGCACGCAGATGCTGACCAAAGGTCACCACTTCCCGCAGGTGACACTGGTGGGCGTACTCAACGCCGATCAGAGCTTGTTCAGCGCGGATTTCCGCGCGGCCGAGCGGCTCGCGCAGACCATCGTGCAGGTGGCCGGGCGTGCCGGGCGCGCGGCCAAGCCGGGCGAGGTGCTGATCCAGACCGAGTATCCGCAACATCCCTTGCTGCAGAACTTGTTGACCAGAGGCTACGACGGTTTTGCCCAGGTGGCGCTCACTGAGCGCGCCGAGGCACGCTGGCCGCCCTATGCTCGGCTCGCGCTCCTGCGCAGCTCCGCAAAGACGACCGAGCAGGCACACGGCTTTCTCGAACAGGCGCGTGCACTCGCCCAGCCGCCGCCGCACGTGAAGCTGCTGGGGCCGGTACCTGCATCGATGGCGCGACGCGCCGGGCGTCATCACGCGCAATTGCTCGCCGAGAGCGCCGATCGCGCGGCGCTGCATCGCTTCCTCGCCATCTGGCTGCCGCAGCTCGATGCTCTGCCCGAGGCCCGCGCGGTGCGCTGGTCGCTCGACGTGGATCCGCAGGAAGTGTTCTAGCGACTTTCGGTAGACTGCGCAGCTCCACCTCGTCGGACCCGCATCTTGAAAGCCGAACTCGAGCAGCTCATCGCCACTGCGCTCTCGCAACTGCCGCAAGGCACGTTGACCGCGCCCGTCGATCAGTCGTGGATCACGGTCGAACGCACGCGCGATGCGACGCACGGCGACTTTGCCTCCAACATCGCGATGCGTCTCGCCAAGGTCACACAACGCAAGCCGCGTGATCTCGCGCAGATGATAGTCGACGCGCTCCCGAAGCTTGAGTTGCTGTCGCGCTGCGAGATTGCCGGGGCCGGTTTCATCAATTTTTTCCTCGCCGATGCTGCGCAGACCGCACAGGTCGGGTCGATCCACGAGCAGATGGAGAACTACGGCCGCAGCGAGATGGGTCGCGGCGTGAAGGTGCTCGTCGAATTCGTCTCGTCGAATCCCACAGGGCCGCTGCACGTGGGGCATGGGCGCCACGGCGCATTCGGTGCGAGCGTCTCGAATCTGCTCGAGGCGACTGGTCACACCGTGCATCGCGAGTACTACATCAACGATGCCGGCCGGCAGATGGAAATCCTCGCCGTGAGCATCTGGCTGCGCTACCTTGAAGCCTGCGGCGAGAAGTTCCGCTTTCCCGCGAACGGTTACAAAGGCGATTACATCCGCGAAATCGCCGCGAACCTGCTGCAGAAAGTCGACGACACCTACCAACGCCCCGAGGGCGAACTGTTCGGCAATCTGCCCGCGGACGAACCCGAGGGCGGCGACAAGGATGCGTACATCGATGCGGTGGTCACACGTGCGCGTTCGCTGATCGGCGATGCCGCGTTCCGCGACGTACTTGACCTCGGCCTCGCAGCGATTCTCGGGGACATCGAGAACGATCTGGCCGAGTTCGGTGTCGTGTTCGACTGCTGGTATTCGGAACGCTCGCTCGAGGAGAACGGGGCGATCGAACGCGCGCTGACGCGTCTGCGCGCGCAGGGCCACGTCTACGAAAAGGGCGGCGCGCAGTGGTTCCGCGCCACGGCGTTCGGCGACGAGAAGGATCGCGTCGTGGTACGTGAGAACGGCGTCAAGACTTACTTCGCATCTGACATCGCATACCACCTCGACAAGCGCGAGCGCGGCTTCGACCGGCTCCTGGACATCCTCGGCTCGGATCACCACGGCTATGTCGCACGCGTGCGCGCGGGCCTCACCGCGATGGGCGAGCCGGGCGACTCGCTGGAGGCATTGCTGGTGCAGTTCGTCACGCTGTTCCGCGGTGGCGAGAAGGCGCAGATGTCGACGCGCTCCGGTGAATTCATCACGCTGCGCCAGCTGCGCAACGAGGTCGGCAACGACGCGTGCCGCTTCTTCTATGTCATGCGCGGCAATGACCAGCACCTCGACTTCGATCTCGAGCTCGCGAAATCGCGCAGCAATGAGAACCCGGTGTACTACATCCAGTACGCGCATGCGCGCGTCGCCAGTGTGTTGCGGCAACTCGCGGCGCGCGAGCTGCGACTCGACACGCAAATGGGGCTTGCGAATCTCGCGCTACTCGACAACGCGCACGAGAAGGTCGTGCTGACCGCACTGTCGCGCTATCCCGAAGTGATCAACAGCGCGGCGGCAGCGCGTGCGCCACACACCCTGGTGCACTACCTGCGCGAGCTCGCAAATTCGTTCCACATCTACTACAACGCGGAGCAGTTCATCGTCGACGACGCGGCGCTGCGCAACGCGCGCCTGATGCTGATCCTGGCTGTGCAGCAAGTGGTGCGCAACGGGCTCTACATGCTTGGCGTCTCCGCACCCGTGAGCATGTGAGCAAGACGCGCTTGTCGGGCAGGAAACTCACCTCGCGCGACTACAAGGACGCCCGCTATTCTTCAATTGATTACGGACGCTGGAAGGAATTCAGCGCGGGCCTCGCCATCGGGCTCATCGTCGCGCTCGGCGTGTACTTCACGCAGCATCAGCCGGCACCGCCTTCCGACGCACAGCCGACGCATCCCACGCCACAGAAAAAAGTGAGCGAAGCGGCCGAGGCCGAAGACACGGCAGCGCAACTCCAGTTCTACGACCGGCTCCAGAAGATGGAAGTGATCGTGCCGGAGAAGGAGCAAGAAGTGAAACGCGACCGGCTCGCGCAATGCGTGAACCGGCCGGGCGCCTATGTCCTGCAGGTGAGTTCCTACCGCAATTTCGCCGACGCCGATCGCGTGCGCCAGCAACTCGCAAAGCAGCGGCTGGACGCGCGCGTGCAGCGGGTAACCATGGACACCGATGTATGGCACCGCGTTGTCATCGGCCCGCTGCGCGATCAGAAAGAGGTGAACCGGCTGTGCGACCAGCTCCGCGCGACGGACCTGGATCCGCTCGTGATGCGAATCGGCGACTGAGCCAGGCGTCCGCAAGAACCAGTCGACCGTCACATCGAGCGCGCGCTGCGACTGCGGAGCATCCTTTTCGAACAGCTTGAAAATGTGAACCGCCGCCGATATGGAAATCCTCCGAGCCACGCACATGAACAGCCTAATAAAACTGCCGGTGACCGGCGGCTGCCTGTGTGGCGCCGTGCGCTACACGATCGATGCCGAGCCGCTTGCGACGCGCGTGTGCTGGTGCCGTCTGTGCCAGTTCCTAGGTGGCGGCAGTGGCACGGTGAATGTCTGTTTTCCCACCGCCGCGACGCGGCTGGGAGGTCCGCTCACGGATTTCGTGGCTATCGCGGACAGCGGCAACAGCATGCACCGCAGGTTCTGCTCCACCTGTGGCACGCCGATGTTCAGTGCGGCGGATATTCGTCCGCATCTGATCTTCGTGCGCGCAGGAACGCTGGACGATCCAGAGCTCGTGTCGCCGCAGATGACGATCTGGGCATCACAGGCGCCGGTCTGGGCCTGCTTCGACCCGGAGCTGCCGCTGATCGATGGGCAGGCGCCACCGGCTGGCTGAGCGCTATTCGTCCGCGTCGCTGATGTGCCGGAAGTCCACGCCTAGTGAACGCAGCTTTCGGTACAGGTGCGTGCGCTCCATGCCGACCCGCTTTGCGAGCAGGCCGACCTTGCCATTGCACAGCATGAGCTGCTGCTGCAGGTAGGCGCGTTCGAATTGTTCGCGCGCCTCGCGCAGCGGCAACGCGAGCAGGTCCTGCTTCACCAGCGGCTCGTCGGGCGGCGCCTGCACGGCGAGCTCTTTCTCGATTTCCTCGAGCTTGATTTCTTCGCTGCCGCCGCGGATCAGGAGACGGCGCACGATGCTGCGCAACTCGCGGACGTTGTCGGGCCACGGATAGTTGCGCAGGCGGTTCTGAGCGGCGACGCTGAAGCGGCGCAGCGGCAGCTCCTCGCTGTCGACGAGACGATCCACGTAGTAGCGCAGCAGCTCGGGCACGTCCTCGGCATAGTCGCGCAGCGGCGGCACGCGCACGATGAGAGTATTCAGATGCGCCAGCAGGTCGCGACGCATGTGCGCGGGATCCGTGCCGGCACGGTTTTCGACACCGGGCTGCGCTGAGGACACGAGGCGCGCGTTGAGCGGGATCTGCTTGTCTCCGCCGATGCGCCGATAGGTTCCGGTTTCCACGACGCCGAGCAGCAGGCGCTGAGTGCGCGGGGCCAGATCCTCGATCTCATGAATGAAGAGTGTGCCGCCCTGCACTTCGTCGAACAGGCCGGCGCGGGTACCGCCTGGGCTGTTGCTGCCGAACAGCACGACTTCCGCATCGGCGTCGCCGAGCGCGCTCGCAACCACACTGAGGAACGGCTTCGCCGCGCGCGGGCTGGCGTCGTGCACGAAACGCGCGAGCGCCTCGCGCCCGCTCCCAGGCTCGCCGATCAGCAACAGCGAGGAGGCATGCGGCGCGATGCGCGCGAGCTCGGCGCGCAGCTGCTGCGTGAGCTTGCTCTTGCCGATCGGCGCCATCAGAGGCGGAATAAGCAGCTTGCCCGAAAGGCGCTTGCGCTTGCCCGCATCCAGCGCGCGCTCGACGGTGCGCAGCAGCTTTGCGAGCGACAGCGGCTTCTCGACGAAATCGAATGCTCCGAGGCGCGTGGCTTCCACCGCGGTTTCCACCGTGCCGTGGCCCGACATCATGACGACCGGGCAGTCCTCGGTGGTCGCGACGGACCATTCGCGCAGCAGCGTGATCCCGTCGGTGTCGGGCATCCAGATGTCGAGCAGCACGAGGTCGGGCGAGCCCTTGGCGCGCGAGGCGCGAGCCTGGCCGGCGTCGGCGGCGACATCTACGTCGTAGCCTTCCTCCGAGAGGATTTCCTTGAGGAGCAAGCGGATGTCCGCTTCGTCATCCACCACCAGAATCTTGCCTGCACTCATGCCATTTCCCTTCGCGGTTGCACCGTCAATCCGCGCGCCACGGCCGGTAGGACGACGCGAACTCGTGCGCCACCTTCCGGCCTGTTTTCCACCTCGATCCGGCCGCCATGTTCTTCGGCGATCTTCTTCACGATGGCCAGACCCAGTCCCGTGCCACGCGGTTTGCTCGTGACATAAGGCTCGAAGACACGCAGCAGCATATCGCCCTGGAAACCGTGACCATTGTCGGCAACGCTGATCACGGCGCAAGTCTGCTGCGCCGAATGCTCCAGCCGCGTAGTCACTTCCACACGCCCCCCCGGTGTGTCCGACAGCGCCTCGATCCCGTTGGTGATCAGGTTATTGAGGACCTGGCGCAGGCGGCTGCGGTCGGCCTCGATGGTTTCGACCCTCGGGTCGGTGTCCACCTGGATGTCCACACCCGCCTCCTGCGCACGATACAACTCCGCGACCTCCGTGACGAGTTGATTCAGATTCACGGCCGAAAGCTTCATTTCCGGGGCGCGGGCGTACTCGCTGAAGGCATTGACCATCTGCTTCATGGCCTCCACCTGCTGCACGATCGTGTGGGTGGAGCGCTCCAGGATCTCGGCATCCTCCGGATTCATCTTGGCGTGGAACTTGCGTCGCATGCGCTCCGCGGAGAGCTGGATGGGCGTCAGCGGATTCTTGATCTCGTGCGCGAGGCGTCGTGCGACTTCGCCCCAGGCGGCGTCCCGCTGCGCCTGCAGCAATGTCGTGATGTCGTCGAACACCAGCACGTAGCCGATCTCGTCCGCGTCCGCCGGCAGCGGCGTGCAGGCACAGGTGAGTACGCGGTCGGGCGGGAGCTGCAGTTGCTCGCGCCATTCTTCCTTCCCGACCCTTAGCCGAGCAGCCACTTCGTTGACGAAACTCGCGAGCTGCGCATTTTCGCCGGTCATCTCCGTAAGGCTCTTGCCCACCGCGCCCGACAGATCCAGACCGAGGATCGAGCCCGCAGCGGCATTGGCGATGCGCACACTGAGCAGGGCATCAACGGTGAGCACGCCAGTGGACAGGCGCGCGAGGATCACTGCAAGACGTTCGCGCTCATGCTCCACGATCTGCCGGCTGCGCGTCGCCTCCTCGCTCGCGCGCCGCAGGCGCTTGGTCATGTCGTTGAACGAATGCACGAGAAAGCCCATCTCGTCGCGCGAGGGCAGCGGCAGGCGCTTGGCGAAGTCGCCCTTGCCGACCGCGCGCGTGCCTTCGATCAGATCCTGCACGGGACGCGTGAGCTTCTGCGCCGAGAAGATCGCGAGATACACCGCGGTGAGCATCGTGAGCAGCAGCACCAGCGTCAGCGTCGCCCGGAACGCGTTCTTCACCGGTGCGCGCATCACCGAGAGATTGCCGTACTGGGAATAGGTGTTCTGCACCGCCTCGGCGAGCGCGGCGAGCTGCTGCGGCACGTCGTACAGCGCGAGCACGAACCGCGCGCTGCCGTTGCGCCGCGCGTTGTCCGGAATCGGCGCCGCGGTGGAGATGAGGAAACCCTTGTCGGCGATCGGCTCGAGGCTGACATACGGGCGATTCTCGCGAATCTGCAGCAGCAGCTCCGTCGGCGGGCGCGCGTGCAGGCTGTCTTCGGGTCCGGCGGCGCTCGCAGCGAGCACTTCGCCGTTGCGGCCGAACACCACAACCTCCAGCGCACCGGTGCGACGACGCTCGTTGTCGATGGCATTCAGTACTTCGATACCTCCGACATTGGCGAGCGACCGGGCAAAATCCTCGGTGCGCCGGCCCTGTTCGCGCATGCGCAGCTCCAGCGCCGAACGCGACAACGCGAGCGCATCGCCGAGTCCCTGTTTGACTTCGACGCGAAACCAGCTGTCGATGCCACGATTCAGGAATTCGAGCGAGAACACGTACACGACCAGCAGCGGCACGATCACGAGCGTGCCGAAGATTCCTACGGTGCGCGCAGTGAGGCGGGAGCCCGGCACGTGATTGCGGAAGTCGCGCACGAGCTGCCAGATCTTGCGGCCGAGCAGCGTGCCGAGCAGCAGCACGCCCAGGAAATTCACCAGCAGGATCCACGCCTGCCAGCGCGTGAACTGTGCGGAGTTCTCCACGCTCTTGGCGAGCAGCAGCAGCGCACCAACACCCAGCGTCGCGCCGATCGCGACGAGTCCGTAACTTCCGACGCGCCTCAGCGCGGCAGTGACCATGCGTACCACTCGCTAGTGCGATGCCAGCTGTCGGACCAGAAGATGAGTGAGCGCAAGGGGTCCGGCATCCGTCCGCGGCGCACGCCTGCGCGCACGGCGATCTCGTAGTCGCGATCGCGTGCGAGCTGCGGCTCGACGATGACGGGCCATGCTTCCACCGTGCCGATATACGCGAGCGCATCTTCCAGCGCCGAGAAATTCTGTGGCTGTCCATTACTCACGTCGAGCACCACATAGCGATCGCTTACTACGTGGTACGACAACTCGCGGCGCAGCGCCACCGCCGTGACGTCGGCGTTCCACCAGAAGCGGCGCGCGCGCGTGATCGACACCTCGAGATCGAAGGTGAGCGCCACGCCATCGAGCAGCGCGCCGCGGATCTCGTCGTTGAGTGGGTACTGGATGCGCGCGTTCAGCGCGAACACCCCGTTCTCGAAGTTGATGTACGCGGACCGCACTTCCAGCACGCCATCGAGCGGCGCCGAGCGCACGGGCGGCGGCGGCGCCAGGGCCACCAGCAACAGCAGCAGGCTGCGCAACATCAGCCTCATCGTGTCAGGCAAGCGTAATAGAAACCGTCGGGCGTCACCTGGTCTGGCGCGCTGGTGAGCTGCGGCAGCAGCTGCAAGCCGTGCGCCGTGCTCACCGCGAACTTCGGCAGCGAGAGATCCGGCAGCGGCACCCCGCGCGCGGCCCGCTGCGCCGCGAGGAATTTGTCGACGACCTGCTCGTTCTCGAACGGCAGCACGGAGCAGGTCGCGTACAGCAGACGCCCGCCCGGAGCAAGCAGCTCGAAGCAACGCGCCAGGATCTCGAGCTGCGTCGCCCCGAGCGACTGCAGGTCCGCCTGACGGCGCAGCAGCTTGATGTCCGGATGCCGGCGCAGCACTCCCGTCGAGGAACAGGGCGCATCCAGCAGGATGCGATCGAATACGCGCCCATCCCACCAGTCCGCATCGCGACGCAGATCCGCCTGTACTAGCTGCGCGTGCCGGTTCAGGCGATTGAGATTGCCCTGCACCTGTCCGAGCCGCGCCTCGTCGCTGTCGACCGCAAAGAGTTCGACATCCGGCGTGCGTTCGAGAATGTGCCCGGTCTTGCCACCCGGCGCCGCGCACGCATCGAGCACGCGCTGTCCCGGCTGGGCGTCAAGGAACACCGCGGCGAGCTGGGCACCTGCGTCCTGCACGGAGACGCGGCCTTCGGCGAATCCCGGCAGATCCTCGACGGAGCGCGGCTCGCGCAGGACCACCGCGGTATCGAGCCACTGCGGCGCGAATGCGTCGATCTCTGCAGCCTGCAGCTCGGCGAGATATTCCGCGCGAGTGCCGCGGCTTGCATCGACGCGCAGCACCAGCGGCGGATGTGCGTTGTTCGCGGCGAGCAGCGCTTCGCTGCGCTGACCCCACGCCGCCTGCACGGTGTTGATGAACCAGTTCGGATGCGCCGTCGCCGCGGCACGCGAACGATCGACCGCGGCGAACAGCTCGACGCGCTCGCGCAGCATCCTGCGCAGCAACGCGTTCACGAAGCCCGCGGCGCGCGGCTCGCCGAGCGCACGCGCGGCATCCACCGCGATGTTCACCACGGACTCTGGCGCGCTGCGCGAATACTCGATCTGATGCGCGGCTACGACCAGCAGCGCGTGCACCAGAGGCTCCACACGCGATTCGGGACGATCGAGCAGCTTTGCGATCGCCGGTGCGAGACGCAGATACCACCGCGTGCTGCCAAGCAGGATCGCGCGCGCGGCGGCGCGGTCGGTCGGCGCGACACGTACGGCTTCGAGCGCATCCTCCGCAGTCTTGCCGGGCTTGACGATCAGACTCAGCGCTCGCGCCGCGGCGGCGAGCGTCTGTGCACCGGGTGCGAAAGGTTGGCGGGCAGCAGCTTCGTTCATGAATTTTTGGTTGTGTGACCGAAGCGCTCGTCACGCAACGTAGTCGAATTGGCGAAATCCACGGCGCTCACGACGCGCCGCCCCGGGCACTGCAGCTCGGTGATGCCGAGCACGCCGCTGCCGCAAGCGACCAGCAGCGCGCCACCTTCGATGCCGAGCACCGTGCCGGGGGTCGCGCCGTCGGCGCTCACGTCTAGCTCATTGGCGGGCACCACGCGCGCGCGCCAGATACGCAGAGGCTCAGACTGCCACAGCGTCTGCGCGACGGGCCACGGATTGAAGGCGCGCACCTGCCGCTCTATCTGCGCGGCGTCCCCGCGCCATTGGATCGCGGCCTCGGCTTTGTCGAGCTTGGCGGCATAGGTCACCCCGTCGGCGGGCTGCGCGCGCGGGGCGAGACTACCGTCCGCGATGCCGGGCAGGGCCTCCAGCAGCAGGCGAGCACCGAGCCGGGCGAGGGCGTCGTGCAGCTCGCCCGCGATCATGGCCGAACCGATAGGCAGCGTCTGACTGAGCAGCATCGGTCCGGTATCGAGCCCCTGTTCCATGCGCATCAGTGTGACGCCAGTGTGCGCATCCCCGGCAAGAATCGCGCGCTGAATCGGTGCCGCGCCGCGCCAGCGTGGCAGCAGCGAGGCGTGGATGTTCACGCAGCCCAGGCGCGGCACGCTGAGCGCCGCCGCCGGCAGGATCAGCCCGTAGGCGACAACCACCAGCAGGTCCGGCTGCCACACCTGCAGCGCGGCACGCTCCGCCTCGCTGCGCAGCGAGGCCGGCTGTGCGAGGGGGATGCCATGCGCCGTTGCGAGTTGCTTCACCGGGCTCGCGGCGAGCGCGCGGCCGCGACCCGCAGGGCGATCGGGCTGCGTCAGCACACCCACCAGCAGTCGCGCATCGAGCAACGCCTGCAACGGCGGCAGGGCAAACTCGGGCGTACCCGCAAAGGCGACTCGCAGAGTCATGAGGCAGGGGCCGCTGTGCGACTCAGATCACGGGAGCGCGAGGGCGTGCCGCAGCGCTCTCGTCGACGCCGCGTTCGCGCCGCTCTTTCTCGAGCTTCTTGCGGATGCGCTGGCGCTTGAACTCCGACAGATAGTCAACGAACAGCTTGCCATTCAGATGATCCATCTCGTGCTGCAGGCACACGGCGAGCAGTCCATCGAGCTCGCACTCGTACGCGGCGCCATGGCGGTCGAGCGCGCGCACGCGCACGCGTTCGGCGCGCTGCACATCGTCATAGAATCCAGGAACCGACAGGCAGCCCTCTTCCATCGTCGTGGTGCCTTCGCTCGCGAGGATCTCGGGATTGATGAACACCTGCGGCTCGTTCGCGTCCTTGCTCACGTCGATCACGATCAGCTGCTTGTGCACGTCAACCTGCGTCGCGGCAAGACCGATGCCGGGCGCGGCGTACATGGTTTCCAGCATGTCGTCGATCAGCCGGGACAGCGCATCATCGAAGCTGCACACGGGAGTGGCCCGCGTGCGCAGTCGCGGGTCGGGAAATTCGAGGACTTGTAGCCGGCTCATGTGCGTGTATTCGATTCGAAAATGCTGCTAATGTTTCCGTTAATGTTAAGTCCGGACTGGGTTTTTTCCAGTTTCGCAGGGTCGGTAGTTAACCAGACCCTCGTGACCTGGCGCACAACTGGCACTCGCCGTTGTGCGCCAGCCGGGGCTTAAGTTTATAACAGCAGGGTTTGCAGGCCGCGCACTCGCAGACGGACGGCAGACGAGGAGCAAAAATGGTCTCGAATCAAATACCTGGGCGCCAGCTGATGTCAGCTGTGCCCGTGATCCTGGCAGCGGGGCTTTCGCTGCTGGCTGGCTGCACATGGCTGGGTGGCAAGGAAGAGGCGCCCACCTCGGCCCCTGTCCCCCGCAACGAAGCTCCCATCGCGCAGGGCGAAGAACCCCAGACCTCCATAGATGCCGCTCTCGCATCCGGCGAAGCCGGCAACGAGACGCAGAGCGTCAGCGCCGGCCCCGTGCTCAACGCGAGCGCGCCGAAGAGCTACACCGTCCAGCGCGGCGACACCCTCTGGGACATCGCCTCGGTGTTCCTGCGCGATCCCTGGCTGTGGCCGGAAATCTGGTATGTAAATCCCAAGGTCGAGAACCCGCACCTCATCTATCCGGGTGACGTGCTCGCCCTCGCCTACGGAGCCGATGGCTCACCGCAGATCCGCCTCGAAAGTGGCGGCGCCGCGCGCGTGCATCCGCTGGTGCGCAGCTCACCGCTCGATGGCCCCATCGCCAGCATTCCCTACGGCGCGATCGTCTCGTTCCTCGGACGCCCGAGCGTGGTGTCGAAGGAAGACCTGCACATGGCGCCGCATGTGGTCGCGTTGCGCGATTCGCACATGGTCGCGGGCGCGGGCCACGAGATCTACGTGAAGGGCACGGTCGATGGCGAAGGCAGTCGTTACAACGTCGTGCGCGTCGGTGAGGCGCTGAAGGATCCCGACGGCGGCGATGTGCTCGGCTACATGGGCACGTACACGGGCACCGTGCGCGTCGAGCGCGTGGGCGATCCTTCCAAGGCGCTGATCACCGAATCCGCGCGCGAGACGACCGACGGGGACCTGCTGTTCGTCGACGATGCCAGTGGCACCGCGGAGCTGATTCCGCACGCACCGCAGAGCGACGTGCAGGGCCAGATCATCTCGGTGGTTGACGGCGTGTACCTGATCGGTGAATACCAGGTCGTCGCGATCAACCGCGGCAAGAAGCATGGCCTCGAGCCAGGCCACGTGCTTGCCGCCGATGAAGCGGGCAAGACCGTGCGTTCCCCCTGCCGCAGGAGCGACGGATTACTGTGCTTCGGCAAGAAGAATGTAAAGCTGCCAGACGAACGTGCGGGCACGATGCTGGTGTTCAAGGTCTACGAGCGCATGAGCTACGCGCTGGTCGTCAACACCATCTCGCCGCTGCGAGTCGCCGATCGCGTGCGCACGCCGTAGCGTATTTCGCTGCGTTTCGGACAGCAAAGGCCGGCAGTGATGCCGGCTTTTGTGTTTTACGCTGCCGCGCATGCTGCAGCTCCCACAGTCGGATGCGGACCGGCGCGCCTGTCTCCTGATTGCGCGCGCACCCTCGCTGCATGCGGATCACTTCGAACCACTGTTCCGGCGCGGCGCTTCACTCACGGACATCGTCGCTCTGCCGCCCGACGAGCTCGCCCAGTTCGCGCTGCCGCCGCTTGCCCTGCGCTGGCTGCGCTCACCCGATTCCCAGCAGCTCGATTCTGACCTGCTCTGGCTCGAGCGCTCCGGCGTCAGCCTGGTGGCGTTCGGCGCAAACGACTACCCGCCCGCGCTCGAGCACATCGATGCCCCGCCCCTGGTTCTCTACGTGCGCGGCGATCCGGCGGTGCTGCGCACGACGCAGCTCGCCGTGGTGGGCAGCCGCAATCCCACCGCTCAGGGGATTGAGACCGCCACCCGTTTCGCCGGCGAACTCGTGCAGTCCGGGCTCGTGATCACCAGCGGGCTCGCGCTGGGCATCGATGCGGCTGCGCACCAAGGGGCGCTGAACGCGGGCGGTGCCACGATCGCGGTGTGCGGCACCGGCCTCGACGCCGTGTACCCGGCGGTGCACGAAGCCCTGGCGGAACGCATCGCAACAAATGGCGGTGCCCTGGTTTCGGAATTTCCGCCGGGCACCGATCCGCATCGGCGTAACTTCCCGCGCCGCAACCGGGTCATCAGCGGTCTGGCTCGCGCGACCCTGGTGGTGGAGGCAGCGCATGCCAGCGGCTCGCTGATCACCGCGCGGCTGGCCGGCGCGCAGGGTCGCGAGGTCTTCGTCATCCCCGGATCCATCTACAACCCGCTGGCGCATTCGTGCCACCAGCTCGTCCGCCGGGGTATGGCAGAGCTCGTTACGAGCCCCGCGGAGATCCTCGCGGATCTGAAACTACCTTTTCAGAAACAACCAGTTACGCAGATTCGCAAAAGCGCCAACCCCCCCTCCGGCTTGGCCGACGGCATGGACAAGGAATACGAAATCCTGTTAGATGCGCTCGGCTTTGAGCCCGCTAGCATCGATGCGCTGGTGGACCGGACCGGTCTTCCGGGCGAGCAGATCGCTTCCCTCTTGCTGATCTTCGAGCTCGAAGGACGCGTCGAACCCCAGCCTGGCGGCCATTACTGCCGCCTGTCTTAGTGATTTTTGGGGCGATTTTTCCAATGAATGGCACCGTTATAGACATTCTGATCTACGTATTCGACCGCTACATGCTGGACGAAGCCCCCGATGTGCCCGAGCGCGACGCGCTGGCGCGCGATCTCGAGAGCGCGGGATTCGGCGAGGCCAATGTGGAGCGTGCGCTCGACTGGCTGGCGGATCTCGCCGGCGAACGGGATCGCCCCGCACTGGCTGCGGCGGCGGAGCGTTCGCTGCGCATCTATACCGCCAGCGAGCTCGCCCGTCTGGATACCGCCTGCCGGGGTCTGCTCATCTCGCTGGAACAGGCCGGCATCCTCTCCCCGCAGCAGCGCGAGATCGTCATCGAACGTCTCCTGGCGCTGGATGCCGAAGAGTTCGATATCGAGCAGGTCAAGTGGGTGGTGCTCATGGTGCTGTCCAGTCAGCCGGGCCAGGAACAGGCCTGCGCGCGCATGGAAGACCTGGTTTTCGACGCCGAAGGCGTGGCAGCACATTGACCCGCGCCCGCACACGAACACGCTTGCAGCATGACCCGCGGCGCACCCGCGGTTTTTCGTTTATAGCCCCCCGGAGTTCGCAGCGCTGATGGCGGACAATCTGGTCATCGTCGAGTCACCGGCCAAGGCCAAGACCATCAAGAAGTACCTGGGCAAGGACTTCGAGGTGCTCGCCTCCTATGGTCACGTGCGCGATCTCGTCCCGAAGGAAGGCGCGGTCGATCCCGACAACGACTTCGCAATGAAGTACCGCATCATCGAGCGCAACGAAAAGCATGTCGAAGCCATTTCCAAGGCGCTGCGCAAATCCAGGTCGCTGTACCTCGCGACCGACCCTGACCGTGAAGGCGAGGCCATATCCTGGCACCTGAGCGAGCTGCTGCGCGAGCGCGGCGACCTCCAGGGCAAGCAGGTGCACCGCGTCGCCTTCTACGAGATCACCAAGAAGGCGATCCGCGCTGCCATCGCCGCGCCACGCGAGCTGGCGATGGATCTGGTCAACGCGCAGCAGACGCGACGCGCCCTCGATTACCTCGTCGGCTTCAATCTCTCGCCGCTGCTGTGGAAGAAGGTGCGACAGGGCCTGTCCGCCGGGCGCGTGCAGAGCCCCGCGCTGCGCATGATCTGCGAGCGCGAGGACCAGATCGATGCGTTCATCCCGCAGGAATACTGGACGCTCGACGCCGAAGGCGAGCACACCGCCACGAAATTTCCGCTGAAGCTCACCGAGTTCGGCGGCGTAAAGGTCGAGCAATTCAGCTTCACCAACGAAGTGAAGGCGCGCGACGTCGAGACGCGGCTCAACAGTGCCGCCAATGGCAGGCTCACGGTCTCTTCCATCGACCGCAAGCAGCGCCGTCGCAATCCGGCGCCGCCGTTCACGACTTCGACGTTGCAGCAGGAATCCGCGCGCAAGCTCGGCTTCTCCGCGCAACGCACGATGCGCCTCGCGCAGCAGTTGTACGAGGGCGTGGATTTTGGCGAAGGCGCGGTCGGTCTCATCACTTACATGCGTACCGATTCGGTATCACTCGCGGCCGAAGCAGTGAGCGAGATCCGCGCGACGATCGAGCACCTGTACGGCAAGGAAGGCCTCGCCGACGAGCCGCGCGTCTTCAAGACCAAATCGAAGAACGCGCAGGAAGCGCACGAAGCCGTCCGCCCGACTTCCGCCGCGATCACACCGCAGAGCCTCGACGGAAAAATCGACGCGGATCAATTGAAGCTGTATGCGCTCATCTGGAAGCGCGCGGTGGCGTGCCAGATGGCGCACGCGGTGTTCGACACCGTCGCGGTCGACATGGTCGCCGGTGTGAATATCGGCGTCGCGGGCGTCGCGCGGCACACGTTCCGCGCGAATGGTTCGACGCTGGTGAAAGCCGGCTACATCGCCGTGTACCAGGAGGGTCGCGACGACAGCGCCGACGACGACACGGACCACGTGCTGCCCGCGATGGTCGAGGGTGACATCGTCGACCTCACCGCGTTGCATGCCGAACAGCATTTCACCGAGCCGCCGCCGCGCTTCTCGGAAGCCTCGCTGGTAAAGGCGCTAGAAGAGCATGGCATCGGCCGCCCTTCGACCTACGCGTCGATCATCTCGACGCTGAAGGATCGCGAATACGTCGACATGGACGCGCGACGCTTCATCGCCACGGACATCGGCAAGATCGTGAACCGGTTCCTTACCAAGTACTTCACGCGCTACGTGCAGTACAACTTCACCGCCGACATGGAAGACGAACTCGACGCGATCTCGCGCGGCGAGGAAGCGTGGGTAACCCCGCTCGAGAAATTCTGGAAGCCGTTCATCGAGCTGGTGGAGCACACCGAGAAGAACGTCAGTCGCGAGGAAGTCGCGATGGCGCGCGATCTCGGCATCCATCCGGACAGCGGTCGACCGGTGTCAGTGCGCATGGGCCGCTTCGGGCCGTTCGTGCAGGCCGGCACCAAGGACGATGTCGAGAAGCCGAAGTTCGCGGGCCTGCGACCGGGCCAGAAGATGGACAACCTCACGCTCGATCAGGCGCTCGACCTGTTCCAGCTGCCGAAGGATCTCGGCGTCACGCCCGAGGGCGACAAGGTCACCGTCGCGATCGGGCGGTTTGGGCCGTACGTGAAGTACGGCGCCAAGTACGTCTCGCTGAAGGAAGACGATCCGTACACCGTCGCGCTGCCCCGCGCACTCGAAGTCATCGAGGCGAAGAAGATCGCGGATGCGAACCGCCTTATCCACGACTTCGGCGTCGACGACATCCAGATCCTCAACGGTCGCTATGGTCCGTACATCACCGATCGCAAGCGCAACGCGCGCATGCCGAAGGACCGCGATCCCAGGTCGCTGACGCTTGAGGAATGCCGCATGTTGCTCGACGCCGCCCCTCCGCCGGGACGCTTCGGGCGTTTCGGCAAGAAGAACCAGAAAGGTGCCAGCAAGACTGCGTTAAAGGCGAAGCGCGAGAAGAAGGCGAAGGCAGCCAAGCCCGCGGTGGAAGCGAGCAGCGGCAAAGCCGCCGCCAGGCCGAGCGGCAACGGCGCGGCAAAGAAAAAAGCCTCAGCCAAACCGGCTGCGAAGAAAAAGGCCAGCAATCCACCGCCGAAGGGCAAGACCGCGCCGGCGGCTCCCACCGTGCAAGTCGCCGCGAAGAGCGCGGGCAGGAAGAAAACGGTCGAGCGAAGCTGATTCGCGCGACCCGGGTCGCGCCCGACACCCATGCAGTACCGTCACAGCTATCACGCCGGCAACTTCGCCGACGTGCACAAGCACATCCTCCTGATCGCCCTGCTCGATGCGCTCGCGCGCAAGGAAAAGGGCTATTTCTACCTCGACACACACGCGGGCCGCGGTCTGTACGATCTGGCCAGCGAGGAGGCGCGCCACAGCGGCGAGTCGCGCGGAGGCATCGAGCGCCTGCTGCACGCCAGCGCGCCGGTGGAGCCGGAAATCGTGCGCCTGCTCGAGTTGCTCAAACGCCAGCGCGAGCTCGGCACCTCACATGATTACCCCGGTTCCGCGCTGCTCGCCGCGCAGTGCCTGCGCCCGCAGGATCGCGGGATCGCCATCGAGAGCCAGGCGCCGGAGGCGCGCGCGCTGAACCGCGCGCTGCGGTACACAGCAGGCATGCGCGCCCAGCAGGGCGATGGTTTCGAGCGGCTCGTCGCGTTGTTGCCCCCTGCCGAACGCCGCGGGCTCGCATTCGTGGACCCACCCTTCGAGGAACACGCGGATTTTGAGCGCACCATCGCGGGGATCGAAAGCGCTGCGATGAAATTTCCAGGGGGCGTGTATGCCGCCTGGTATCCGATCAAACGTCAGCGCGAGGTGGATCACTGGCTCAACGGCGTGACCCGCCGCCTGCAGGGGCTCGGCAGCGCTGCCACTGGGCCACCGCCCGCGCTGGTCGCACAGTTCTGGCTGCGCCCGCGCGACTCGACTGCCGGGCTCAACGGATCGGGTATGCTCGTCGTGAATCCGCCGTGGCAGTTCGACACGCGCCTGCCGCTCTGGCAGGGCGAGTTGCAGCAGTTGCTGCAAACCGATGCCAACGCCGGCAACGAAACGAGATGGTTGATCGATGAGCGTCCCTGAGTTGCCATGAACGATCGCTACGCAGTGATCGGTCAACCGATCAGCCACAGCCGCTCCCCATGGATCCACGCGCGCTTTGCGCGCCAGACCCAGCAGGACATCCAGTTCGACGCCATCGAAGTCGTGCCCGCGCGCCTCACGGAATACCTGCGTCATTTCTTCGCCGACGGCGGCAAGGGGCTCAGCGTGACGCTGCCACACAAACAGGCGGTCACGCAGCTCGTGCAGGAGCTCACGCCCCGCGCGGCGCAAGCCGGAGCGATCAACACAATCTTGCTGCGCCAGGACGGCGCGCTGCTCGGCGACAACACCGATGGGGCGGGACTCGTGCGCGACCTCACGCAGAACCTTGGCATCAGCATAGTCGGTCGGCGCCTGCTGTTGCTCGGCGCCGGCGGCGCGGCGCGCGGCGTGTTGCTGCCGCTGCTCGGGCTCGCACCACAGGAGATTTTCATCGCCAATCGCAGTCCGCAGCGAGCACACGAGCTGGTCGAGCGCTTCAGCAAGTTCGGCAAGCTGCGCGCCGGCGGTTTCGAGGACGTGCCCGCGAGGCGCTTCGATCTCGTGATCAACGCCACGGCGGCGAACCTCGCGGGCGAGAAGCCGACGATCCCTGTGCAGACCGTGGGCACGCAGACTTTCTGCTACGACCTTGCCTATGCCAACCGCGACACGCCGTTCCTGTCGTGGGCGCAGGAGCGCGGCTGCGCACGCGCGGTGATGGGACTGGGCATGCTGGTGGAACAGGCGGCGGAGCAGTTCCAGCTGTGGCGCGAAGTGCGGCCCGACACGTCTTCCGTGCTGGTCGCGCTGCGCGCGCAGATCAGTTCGGCAGCGGCAGCGACTGAATAAGGCGCAGCGCGTAGTCCGGCTGATCCGCGAACAGGCCGTCGATGCCGAGCGCGAGAAACGCACGCAGTTCCGCTTCGATGTCGCCGAGCGCGCCGGGCGCATCACCACGACGGAACCGGGGCGCGAGAAATTCGTTCTCCGCGCGGAACGTCCACACGTGCACGTGCAGATGCGCCGCATGTGCAGCGGCGACGAGCCCCGTCGCCTCACCCGTTACCGGCTGGATCACGAGTGACTTCGGCACGCCGATCGCATCCGCGTGCCGCGCAAGCTCCGTGAGACCTGCCGGCGTGAGCAGCGCTGCGTAGTCGCGCGGATCCTCGTGCACCATGAAGTCGTACGGCTGGCCGCTCGCCTGGATCAGCTGCACGGTGCGGATGCGCGTCTGGCGGTTCATGCGCTGCAGGTTCTCCACCTCGAACGACTGGATGAACACCGGCGCACGCGCGCCGCGGTAACCGGACTTCAGCAGCGATTCGAGTAGCGGTTCCTCGAGCGCGAGACCGCACGCGGCAAAATAGCTGGGGTGCTTGGTCTCTGGATAAATGCCGATGGGGGTCGCGTCGGGCGAGCCAGCGCGCCGCATCGTGTTCATTGCCTCTACCAGGGCGAGGATCTCGTCGAACGTCGGGATCTGGAACTGGCCGTCGAACCGCGCGTTCTGCGGACGCAGGTTCGGCAGGCGTTCGCGCACGCGCAGCGTCTTCAGTTCCGCGAGCGTGAAATCCTCTGTGAACCAGCCCTCGACCTGGAGCCCGTCGATGCGCTTGCTCGTGCGACGCGCCGCGAACTCGCGGTGCTCCGCGACGTCGGTCGTGCCAGAGATCTCGTTTTCGTGACGCGCGACGAGGCGATGATCCTTCGTGCTGACGAGGTCGGGCTCGATGTAATCCGCGCCCTGCTGCACGGCGAGCATGTAGGCGGCAAGCGTGTGCTCAGGGAGATAACCGCTGGCGCCGCGGTGCGCTATGACAATCGTCATCGCATCGTCACAAACTCTTCGGCGCTGGTCGGATGGATGGCCACCGTGTCGTCGAAATCCGCCTTGGTCGCGCCCATCCGCACGGCGACCGCGAAACCCTGCAGCATCTCGTCGGCGCCGGGCCCGATCACGTGCGCCCCCACGATGCGATGTTCCTTGCCGCGCGTCACCAGCTTCATGTGGGTCTTTGGTTTGTGCGTGCCGAGCGCGTAGTACATCGGCACGAAGGTGGAGGTGAACACGGTGATCTCATCGCCATACATGAGTCGCGCCTCGGCTTCGGACATGCCGACGGTGCCGATGGGCGGATGCGTGAACACGACCGTGGGAATGTTCTCGTAGTCCAGAAAACGATGCTGCTGTCCGTCGAAGAGGCGGTCGGCGAGTCGGCGCCCCGCGGCGATCGCGACGGGCGTGAGCGCCTGGCGTCCGGTGGCATCGCCGAGCGCATACAGACCCGGCACATTGGTTTCCTGCAGCAGGCTGGTCTTGATGAAACCCGCGGCATCGAGCTCGAGGCCGACCGCTGGAATGTCGATGTACTCGGTGATCGCACTGCGGCCGATAGCCCAGATCACCGTGTCGAGCGCTTCGACCTTGCGCCCGTCTGCGAGGCTCAGCGTGAGTGTGTCGCCGGCGCGGACGAGTGATACGGGCAGCGCCGAGTCCAGTACTTGCGCACCGCCTAGCTTGAAATCGGCCAGCAGCTTCTCCCCGAGCATCGCATCGAAGCCGCGCAGCACCTGCTTGCCGCGGATCACCAGACTCACGCGCGAGCCGAGCCCGAGCAGTGTGCTCGCGAATTCCACGGCGATGTAACCCGAACCGACGAGCGCCACATGCCGCGGCCGCTCGGGCAGCTCGAAAAATCCGTCCGAGACGATGCCGAGTTCCGCCCCCGGCAGATCCGGATACACCGGCCGACTGCCCGTCGCGAGCACCACGTGCGGCGCGCTGAACTCACGCCCGTCGACGCGCACCACCGAAGGAGCGACCAGTTGCGCCCGGCCGCGGATCAGCTCCACGCCCCGCTGCGCGAGGTTCCGGTCGTAGATGCCATTTAGGCGCTGCACGTATGCATCGCGCCCGCGCTTGAGCGCCGGCCAGTCGAGCGCGCCGACGGTGACGTCGAAGCCATAGTCGCGCGCCTCCTGGAGGCCGTGTGCGAGCTGCGCCGCGCTCCACATCACCTTTTTCGGCACGCAACCCACATTCACACAGGTGCCGCCCAGCCGGCCCGCCTCGATCACCAGCGCACGGGCCCCGTACCGGGCCGACCGCTGCGCGTTCGCGAGGCCGCCGCTGCCGCCACCGATGACGATCAGATCGTGTGAAAAAGCCATGATGCGCGGCATGTTACACCGTCACCGCATTGCTAATATGAGCCCCATGAGCAGCAATCCCCTCCTTCGCGACCAGCCCCTCCCCGCATTCGAAGACATCCGCGCCGAGCACGTCGGACCGGCGATCCGCTCGCTGCTGGAGCTCAACCGCGCACGCATCCGCGAGATCGAAAACCTCGCCGAGCCGAGCTTCGCCACCGTCGTGGAGCCGATGGAAGATCTGCAGCATTGCCTCACGCGCGCCTGGTCGCCCGTGGGTCACCTCAACGGCGTGATGAACAGCGAGGCACTGCGCGAGCAGTACAACGCCTGCCTGCCGTTGCTGTCCGAGTACGGCACCGACATCGGCCAGAGCGAATCGCTGTATCAGGCCTATGAGAACGTGCGCTTGAATGAGAGTCCACGTCTGGATCCCGTGCAGCGCGAAGTGCTGGCGCAGGCGTTGCGCAATTTCCGTCTCGCAGGTGTGGGGTTGCCCGAGGCGCAGAAGGCGCGATTCAAAGAGGTGATGCTCGAGCTCGCACGCCTGCAGTCGAAGTTCGAAGAAAACGTGCTGGACGCCACCAACGATTTCCGCCTCGCGGTCGCAGATGCCACGCAGCTCGACGGCATCAATGCAACGATTGTGGAACAGGCCAGTGCGCGCGCGGCCGAGGCGAAACAGGAAGGCTGGCTGTTTACGCTCGACCAGCCCACCTACGTCGCCATCGTCACCGACGGCAAGTCCGGCGAGTTGCGCCGCAAGTTCTACGAGGCCTGGACCACGCGCGCCTCCGACCAGGGGCCGAGCGCCAATCGGTTTGACAATTCCCAGGTGATGCAGGAGATCCTGCGCCTGCGGCACGAAGCCGGACGCCTGCTCGATTTCCCGAGCTACGCGGAATACGCACTCGCCACTCGAATGGCCAAATCCACCACCGAGGTGCTGGAGTTCCTGCGCAACCTCGCGCGCGCCGCGCGCC
>JBDSRN010000028.1:0-16791 GCA_039929265.1 Steroidobacteraceae bacterium
GGTTGGCTGCGGCTGGGCTGAGGCCTGGGAACCCTGCTGATGTGTTCGCCGTGCCCGATTGCACTCGCGTTGCAGACGACACGTGCAAGGGAGCACACTCGCGCGGATTTTGAAATTGCGAGGCAGGATTTTTGATCCATAGCAGTGGCCGATTTTTCGCGGGTGTTCTCGCGCTCATCCTCCTCGCGACCACGCAGACCGGCGAGGCGGCGAAGGCGAGATCCGCAGGCCAGCCAGACGTTCGCTCCGGCTCTGTTCTCGTCATGGATCGCGACAACAACGTGGTCTATTCGCGGCAGGCCGATGTGGTTGCGCCGATTGCCTCCATCACCAAGCTCATGACGGCGCTCGTCGTGCTCGATGGCAAGCAGTCGCTCGACGAGGTGCTGGAAGTCACAGCCGCCGATCGCAAGCGATCCAAGGGTTACGCATCGCGCCTTGCGATCGGCACCAGGCTCACGCGCCGCGAATTCATGCGCCTCGCGCTGATGTCTTCGGAGAACCGCGCCGCCAGCACGCTGGGTCGCAATTATCCCGGCGGTGATCCTGCATTCGTGCGCACAATGAACCTCAAGGCCAAGGCGCTGGGCATGACGCGCACTCGTTTCGTGGATCCTTCCGGGATCAACGCGGAGAACGTGTCAACGGCGAACGATCTGGTGAAGCTGGTCGCGGCAGCGGCGCGCAGCCCGGTGATCAGTGATTTCTCCACGACACGCAAGCGCACCGTCCAGATCGGGCGCGGTGAGGTGGAGTTCCGCAACACGAACACCCTGGTCGGCAACAAGGCCTGGGACATCACCGTGCAGAAGACTGGTTACATCTCCGAGGCGGGGCAGTGCCTCGTGATGCAGGCGATGATCGATGATCGCGCCGTAATCTTCGTACTCATGAATTCGTGGGGAAAGTACACGCGCGTTGCCGATGCCAAGCGCCTGCGCGACTGGATGGGGCTGCGTCAGCGGCTCGCAAAGGATTGAGCATGTCCCGGCTGCGCGTCAATTGTTTCACGGTATCGATCGACGGCTTCGGTGCGGGCCCGCACCAGGACAGGGACAATCCGCTCGGCGTCGGAGGCCCGTCGCTGCACTCCTGGTTCTATCCCACCCGCACGTTCATGCAGATGGTCGGTCAGTCGGGCGGAAGTACCGGTCTGGACGATGCGTATGCTGTTCGCGGCATGGACAACGTCGGCGCCTGGATTCTGGGCCGCAACATTTTCGGCCCCGATCGCGGCGAGCCGGATGAATCGTGGCGGGGCTGGTGGGGGGACGAGCCGCCGTACCACTGCGATGCGTTCGTGCTCACGCATCACCCGCGCGCGTCGCTGACAATGCAGGGCGGAACCGTGTTCCACTTCGTCACGGATGGCATCGAGTCCGCGCTGCAACGGGCGCGACAATCGGCTGGTGGCAAGGATGTCCGGGTCGGCGGTGGCGTTGCCACGCTCCGGCAATACCTGCGTGCAGGTCTCGTCGACGAGATGCACCTGGCCATCTCGCCGGTGCTGCTCGGTGCGGGCGAGAACCTGTTCGCGGGCATCGATTTGCCCAAGCTGGGCTACCAGCGCACGGAACACGTGGCTACCGAGCACGCGACGCACGTGGTGTACACGAAAGTCTAGTGCGACAGGAAGCGCGCGGGGATCGCTTCGGCAAACGGATAGAGCCCGAAGTAGGGCTGCGCTTCGGAGAGCACCCGCCGCACTGATGGCCGCTGCACCAGGCGGTCGAAATACGCACTGAGTTTCGGGCACGAGGCCGGGAAAGGTTCGAGGGTGTGCGCGTAGAACAAGGCGGGGGCGGCGGAGCATTCGGCCATGCTGAAGCTTGCGCCACCGAGCCAGTGATGCTGCGCGAGGCGCTTCTCGAGCAATGTGTACGCCGTCTGCAGCGTGGCGCGCTCGCGGCTCGTGTCCAGATTCGTTTTCATCAGCCGGTCGCGGACGATCTTCTGAATCGGTAGCTGAATCTGGTTGTCGCATAAGCGGTCCCAGATGCGAACCTCGAGGGCGCCTTCCCAGTTGTCGGGAATGAGACGATGCTCGGCGGGAAAGTGATGATCGAGATACTCGATGATCAGCGTACTCTCGGGCAGGTCGCGACCGCGCCGGTGATCGCGGATGACTGGGAAGCCCGCGAATGGCCAGATTGTCTGCAGCTCAGCGAGATCCTTCGGATTGCCGAGATCGATGATGCGCGGCTCGAACGCGATGTGGTTCTCGTACAGGGCGATCAACACCTTGTGACAGAATGACGCGAGCGGATGATAGTAGAGCGTGAGTGACATGACGCGTACTGTAAATGAAGAGGGGAGATGGAGAAGAATCTCAGGCGTGCGGGATTCGCATGCATTGCCATGTTGAGTGCGGCCGCGCCAGTCCTGACCGTCAGTGCACCGTGAGGTGCGCGGCGACCAGCAACACGGGTTGGCCTTCCGCCCCTTCGTGCGTCAGCGTCCACAATTCGGTGAAAGAGCGCTCGTGCTCGGTCTGGGCGACGGCCAGGGCCGTCTCTGTGCGCCGGTACCGCGCTTCGAGCTCCACCATGCGTTGTTTGCGTCTGTCGTCCATAGGTCCTCCACCAGGATATCTGGCACCGCGCGGCGCGATTTCAAGATCCCGGCTGTGGCGGATCAGCGAGTCTTTGCACGCAGTGGGGACTGCAGCAGTTTTGTTGTCTCCCTGGGTACGCGCAGCATCCTCCGGAATGCCCGCACGTGCGTCATGGTGAGCTGGCGGCAGTGCGCCGTGGGTGGTCGAGCAGGAACGCCAGCGCGTCGGCGCAGCGTTCCTGGACTTTAAGCGCGAGCAGGTCGTCGGCTCGCGTGCGCCCCAGGTTCACGGCGGCGATGGGCTTGCCGGCCAGCGACGCGGCGGCCGCGAAACGATAGCCTGAATACACCATCAGCGATGAGCCGATGATGAGCAGGGCATCGCTGCGCTCGACACTGGCCATCGCCGCCTCGACGCGCTCGCCCGGCACACTCTCTCCGAAGAACACGACGTCGGGTTTGAGGATGCCGCCGCAGACGGGGCAGGACGGTAGGTCGAACGCCGCGAAATCGCGGCCCTCCATATCCGCGTCGCCGTCCGGCGCGACGCTCGCGTCAAGCGCAATCCAGTCCGGGTTGCGGCGTGCAAGCTCGGTCTGGAATTCGGAGCGCGCAGGGTTGTGGTTGCAGCTCATGCAGCGCACCGTGTCGAGCCTGCCGTGCAGATCGACGACGCGCTGGCTACCTGCCTGGCCGTGCAGGCCGTCGACGTTCTGTGTCACGAGCAGGTCGATGCGCCCCTGCGTCTCGAGCGAGGCCAGCGCCCGGTGCGCGCCGTTCGGCTGAGCGGAACTGAAATGTGGCCAGCCCCGCAGGCTTCGTGCCCAGTAGCGTTGGCGCACGAACTCACTGTCCATGAATGCTTTGAACTGGACAGGCTGAGCGCGCTTCCACGCGCCATCGGCATCGCGGTAGTCGGGAATGCCGGATTGCGTGCTGACGCCTGCTCCAGTCAGGATCGTAAGGCGCGGATGAGTCTGGATGAATTGTTGCAGGGGATTCATGCAATCCAGTCCTGTTTGTAGGCACTGTCCGGTGCCCGAAACGGTGAATCAGGCGCATCATGTGCCGCATGAACCCGACACAAAAACTGCACGAGCTAGGTCAGAGCCTCTGGCTCGACAACATCACTCGTACGCTGCTTGATGATGGCACGCTCGCGCGCTACATCGCGGAGTATTCGGTCACCGGTCTGACCTCCAATCCGAGCATCTTCGATGCCGCGATCGGCGGCGGCTTGGCCTACGACGCGGACATCGCGAGCAAGTCGCGCGCCGGACTGAAGGGCGAGGAACTGTTCTTCGAACTGGCGCTCGCGGACCTGCAGCACGCGGCGGATCTCTTCAAGCCTGTGTTCGAGGCGACGCACGGCGTCGATGGCTGGGTGTCGATGGAAGTGTCGCCACTGCTGGCGGCCGATACGCAGGGCACGATAGCGGCGGCCGAGCAGATCCAGGAGCGGGGCGCGCGCAGGAATCTGTACGTGAAGATCCCCGGCACGCCTGAGGGTTTGCCCGCAATCGAGGAAGCGATCTTCCGTGGGATTCCGATCAACGTGACGTTGCTGTTCTCGCGCGAGCAGTACCTGGCCGCTGCCGAGGCGTACGTGCGCGGCATCGAACGGCGCATCGCGGCAAAGCGCGATCCGCGCGTGCTGTCGGTGGCGTCGCTGTTCATCAGCCGTTGGGATGTGGCGAGCAACAAGCAACTGCCCGACGAACTGCACAACCAGCTCGGTATTGCGGTGGGCAAGCAGACTTATCGTGCCTATCGCGAGCTGCTCGGCTCGGCGCATTGGAAAAAGCTGGCAGCAGCCGGCGCGATGCCGCAGCGACTGTTGTGGGCGAGTACGGGCACGAAGGATCCGGCGAGTCCGGACACGCTGTACGTCGCCGCCTTCGCTGCGCCCGACACGATCAATACGCTGCCGGAGAAGACGCTGCTCGCGTTCGCCGATCACGGCACGGTCGACGGCGTCATGGCAGTGGATGGTGGTGACGCGGATGCAACCATTGCAAGGATCGAAAAGGCCGGCGTGAGCGCAGCCGCGCTCGCGCAGCAGTTGCAGGAGGAGGGCGCGCAGTCGTTCGTGAAATCGTGGCGGCAACTCCTGCAGCGGATCGCCGACAAATCCGCTGCCGTGGGCTCGCGATGAACACCACGGTCCGCGACCAGTTGTGCGTCGATACGCTGCGATTCCTGTCGGTGGACATGGTGCAGGCTGCAAACAGCGGCCATCCGGGACTGCCGCTGGGTGCCGCGCCAATGGCGTATGTACTGTGGACACGTTTTCTCAAGCACCATCCTGCCGATCCCGACTGGGTCGATCGTGATCGCTTCGTGCTGTCGGCAGGCCACGGCTCCGCGCTGTTGTACAGCCTGCTGCATCTCACGGGTTACGATTTGTCGCTCGATGAAATAAAGCACTTCCGGCAGTGGGGCAGCAAGGCGCCGGGACATCCCGAGCGCGGCCACACGCCGGGCGTCGAGGTGACAACCGGCCCACTCGGGCAAGGTTTCGCCAATGCGGTGGGCATGGCGATGGCCGAAACGCAGCTCGCGGCCCGCTATAACCGCGACGGCCACACAGTGGTTGATCATCGAACGTGGGCGCTGGTGAGCGATGGGGATCTAATGGAGGGCGTCGCGTCCGAAGCTGCTTCGCTCGCAGGACATCTGAAGCTCGGCAAGCTCGTCTGCCTGTACGACGACAACCTCGTAACACTCGCCGCCGGCACCGACATCACTTTCACCGAGGATCGCGCGCGACGCTTCGAGGCTTATGGCTGGCAGACCATCCACGTGCGCGATGGCAACGATCTCGCGCAGATCGATGCAGCGTTGAAGCAGGCCGTGGCGGAGACGCAGCGACCGTCCCTGATTCTCGTGCGCACGCTGATCGGCTTCGGCTCGCCGGGGCAAGGCACGTTCAAAGTGCATGGTTCGCCGCTGGGCGTGGCGGACGTGCAGAAGACCAAGGAAAAACTCGGCTGGCCATCTGAGCCGTCGTTCCTCGTTCCCGAGGCGGCGCGGGTGCGATTCCACGAGGCGCTCGAGCACGGAGCGCAGGCGCAGGACCAGTGGCGAAGCCGCGCGCAGGCGTACGCGCTGGCCTGGCCCGAACTCGCGCGCGAGCTCGATGCGCGACTGCACGCGCAACTGCCCGCTGACTGGAGCACACCGATTCCGGTGTTTCCCGCCGATGCGAAGGGCATGGCGACCCGTGTTGCGAGCGGCAAGGTGATGAATGCCATCGCTGCGAATCTGCCCGCCCTGAGTGGCGGCTCGGCGGATCTGGATCCTTCCACGAATACGGCGCTGAAAGACCTGGGTGATTTCTCGCCGACTCGTCGTGACGGTCGCAATCTGCATTTCGGGGTACGTGAACACGCAATGGGAGCAATCGTGAACGGTATTGCCGCGCACGGCGGATTCATACCATACGGTTCGACGTTCCTGATCTTCTCCGACTATATGCGCCCGCCGATCCGGCTCGCAGCACTGATGGGGCTGCACGTGGTGCACGTGTTCACGCATGACAGCATTGCCCTCGGCGAGGATGGTCCCACGCATCAGCCGGTAGAGCAGCTCGCGAGTCTGCGGGCGATTCCGAACCTCACCGTGATCCGGCCTTGCGATGCGAACGAGACCGCTGAAGCGTGGAAGGTCGCCGTGGAGACGCGCGACCGTCCCGTGCTGCTCGTGCTCACCCGGCAGGACGTTGCGACACTGGATCGCACGCGCTATGCGGCGGCCGATGGGCTGCGGCGCGGAGCGTACGTGCTCAATCGCAACTCGGGCCAGCCGCGGATCGTGCTCATCGCCAGCGGCTCGGAAGTCGCGTTGATCCTCGCCGCGGCGGAGATCCTGGAACAGGAGGGCGTTGCCGCGCGCTGCGTCTCGATGCCGAGCTGGGAACTGTTCGACGCGCAACCGCGCGACTATCGCGAGTCGGTTCTACCTCCTGATGTGCCGGCGCGACTGGCGGTGGAGCTGGGCGTGGCGCAGGGGTGGCGCGGCTACGTGGGCGATCGGGGCGACGTGCTCAGCGTCGAGCGCTTCGGTGCCTCCGCGCCGGCGAAAACCTTGCTGAAGGAGTACGGCTTCAGCGTCGAGAATGTGGCTGCCCGCGCCCGCGCCCTGCTCGCTATTCCTTCTTGATTGGGTGACCGCCGAACTCGTTGCGCATCGCCGAGAGCAGTTTGTCGGAGAACGAGTCCCCGTCGCGCGAGCGCAGGCGTTCGAGCAATGACAGCGTGATCACCGGGGCGGAGACTTCAAGTTCGATCGCCTCGTTCACCGTCCAGCGGCCCTCGCCCGAGTCCGCGACGAACGGCGCGATTCCGGCCATCGTCGGATTCTTGCGGAGCGCGTCGCTGGTGAGATCAAGCAACCAGGAGCGCACGACGCTGCCGGTGCGCCAGATTTCGCCGATCTGGTGCAGGTCGAAGCCGAAATCCTTCTTGTGCTCCAGGATCGAGAAGCCTTCGGCATAGGCCTGCATCAATCCGTATTCGATGCCGTTGTGGATCATCTTGGCGAAGTGACCGGCACCGGCCGCGCCGACACGTCCCCAGCCCTTGTCCTGCGCGGGAGCGAGCGTCGCGAAGATCGGCGTCAGCGCCGCGACGGTCTGCTCGTCGCCGCCGATCATCAGGCTGTAGCCTTCCTGCAGGCCCCAGATCCCGCCGCTGGTGCCGCAGTCGACGTAGCCGAGCTTGCTGCCCGCATATTTCTGCGCGCGCCGCATGGAGTCCTGGTAATTGGAGTTGCCTCCGTCGATGACGGTGTCCCCGGGTGACAGCAGCGGCAGCAACGCATTCACCGTCGCATCGGTGATCGCCCCGGCAGGCACCATCAGCCAGATTGCACGGGGCGGTGCCAGTGCCTGTACGAGCGCCTGCAGCGAATCGACAGGGCTCACGCCCTTCTCCGCGGCTGCGCTACGCGCCCCGGGAAACGGGTCGAAGCCGGTCACTGCATGACCTCCGCGGACGAGGCGCTCCGCCATGTTCGCACCCATGCGACCCAATCCCACCATGCCGATGTGCATCGTCAGCTCCTCGGATCATTCGATGAAGGCCGTCACATGTTCTACCGCCTAACCGGCAGATGCGATAGGGGCCTCGATCAAGGTGCGGATGATCACGATGCGCCGAGTTGCAGTCGGGGCTGAGCACGCCATCGAAGAACCGGCAGGCGCCATCGGTGGCATGACGGCTGCGCGTGGCCTCCTGCCCCGGTTGTAGATGTTGCGGAAGGTGAACGCGCATGCCAAATGAAGACAGGGCCCGCAGGCCCTGTCTGTCAGTCGATGCCGGGGGCCTTTCAGGCCTGTGCGGCAGCGCGCGCCTTGGCGACCTCGGCGATGACTTCGTCAGCCACCATCTTGGGCACCGGGTCGTAGTGCGAGAACTCCATCGTGTACGAGGCACGACCGCTGGTCATGCTGCGCAGCTGGCCGATGTAGCCGAACATCTCCGACAACGGGACCATTGCAACTACGGCGGTGTTCACGCCGCGCTCAAGCTGCTCCTGGATCGTGCCGCGGCGACGGTTCATGTCGCCGATGACGTCACCGAGGTTGTCGGCGGGCGTCACCGTTTCCACACGCATCACCGGCTCCAGCAGCTGCGGGGCTGCCTTGCGGATCGCTTCGCGAAAGCAGGCCTTCGCCGCGATTTCGAACGTGAGGGCGTTGGAGTCGACGTCGTGGTAGCTGCCGTCAGTGAGCGTCGCGCGGAAATCCACGGTCGGATAGTGCGCGAGCACGCCGTCTTCCTTCTGAATGCGGAGGCCCTTTTCCACAGCGGGGATGAATTCCTTCGGCACCGAGCCGCCGGAGGTCTTGTCCACGAATTCGAAGCCGGCGCTGCGCGCGAGCGGTTCGAACGTGATCCACACTTCGGCGAACTGGCCCGAACCGCCGGTCTGCTTCTTGTGCACGTACTGTTCTTCGATCTTGCGCGTGAAGGTCTCGCGATATGCGACCTGCGGCTCGCCCATCGTGCCTTCGACACCGAATTCCGTACGCATGCGATCGAGCGTGACCTCCAGGTGCAGCTCGCCCATGCCGCGCAGGATGGTCTGGCCGGTCTCGCGATCCGTTTCCAGATGCAGCGAGGGATCGGCACGAACCATCTTGCCGAGCGCCGTCCCGAATTTCTCCTGCTCGGCCTTGGTTTTGGACTTCACGGATACGCTGATGACGGGATCGGGGAAGCGCATGCGCTCAAGCACCACAGGGCTTGCCGAGTCGCACAGCGTGTCGCCGGTCTCCGTGTCGGTGAGCGAGACGAGCGCGACGATGTCGCCGGCGCGCGCCTCTTCGATCGGGTTCGCTTCCTTCGCGAACATTTCCACCATGCGGCCGATCTTCTCGCGCTTGCCGCGAGTGGAGTTCATCACCGAAGCGCCTTTCTGCAGCACGCCCGAATACACGCGGATGAAGGTGAGTGCGCCGTACGCGTCGTTGATTACCTTGAACGCGAGGGCCGAGAACGGCTCTTCATCGGCGGTCTTGCGCTCGCCGATCGGCTCGCCATCCGCGTCCACCGTCTTGATCGCGGGCACGTCGGTCGGGGCGGGCAGGTAATCGACGACGGCGTCGAGCACCTGCTGCACACCCTTGTTCTTGTACGAGGAGCCGCACAGCACGGGCGTAAAAGCCGAATTCAGCGTTCCCTTGCGCAGGCAGGCGCGCAGGACGTCGGGCGAGGGATCCACGCTGTCTTCGAGATATTTTTCCATCGCCGCATCGTCCTGCTCGAGGCAGGTGTCGACGAGTTCGGTGCGGTACTGCTGGATCGCATCGAGGATTTTCTTGTCGCTGGGGACGACGATGCCGAGCTTGGCGGCCATGTCGCCTTCGACCGGCAGGCTCACCCACTGCGCATCCTTGTCGTCCGAATCCCAGACCAAGGCCTTCATCTCAACGAGGTCGATCATGCCCTTGAAGTTGTCTTCCGAGCCGATCGGCAGCTGCACGGGCAGCGGACGCGCGCCGAGGCGCTTCTTGATCATGTCCACGCAGCGCAAGAAGTTCGCGCCGCTGCGATCCATCTTGTTGACGTAGCACAGGCGCGGCACGTCGTAGTTGTCGGCGAGGCGCCAGTTGGTCTCGGACTGCGGCTCGACACCCGCCACGCCGTCGAACACCACGACCGCGCCGTCGAGCACGCGCAGCGAGCGGTTCACCTCGATGGTGAAGTCCACGTGGCCGGGGGTGTCGATGACGTTGATCTTCTTGTCGCGCCAGAAAGCGGACACGGCGGCGGACTGGATCGTAATGCCGCGCTTCTGTTCCTGCTCCAGATAGTCGGTCGTCGTCGAGGTCTTCAGATCTTTCGTATCGTGAATGTCGATAATCGTGTGCTTGCGACCCGTGTAGTAGAGGATGCGCTCCGTGGTCGTCGTCTTGCCGGCATCGACGTGGGCGATGATGCCGATATTGCGGATATCAGATAGAGCGGTAGTACGGGCCATGGCGCATCCAAAGTAGGGGGGTAAAAGCGGCCCGCATTCTAGCCGAACTTGCCCGCCGGAGCGTCAGTGTGCGAGTCGGGCGGCGATCCAGGCGTCCACTTGCTCATCCAGGATTTCCAGCGGAACCGATCCCAGTGCCAACACCTTGTCGTGGAAAGCCTTTTCCGCGGCCGGATCCCATCGGGCTCCCAGGCGCTCCTGGGCGCGCCTGCGCGCGGCCTGCAAGGCCAGCATGCCGACCTTGTATGAGCAGGCCTGTCCGGGCATCACCACGTAACGCTCGACCTCTGAAACCACCGCCGCCTCGGCCATCCCCGTCTTTTCCACCATGTAGGCAATGGCTTGCTCGCGCGGCCAGCGCTTGAAGTGGATTCCGGTGTCCACGACGAGCCGTACCGAACGGAACATCTCGGCCTGCAGCCGGCCAAGGTTGCCCCAGGGATCACCTTCGTACAGGCCGAGCTCAACAGCGAGCCATTCGGCGTACAGCGCCCAGCCTTCGGCGTATGCGTTGAAGGTCAGTGCCTTGCGGAACGTGGGGACGTCCTGCTGCTCCATGGCGAGCGCAATCTGCATGTGATGGCCGGGCACGCCCTCGTGAACCGCCAGCGTGCGCATCTGGAATTTCGGCACTTCGTTCATGTCGCGCAGATTCGCGAAAAAGATGCCAGGGCGTGAGCCGTCCAGCGAGGGCAGCATGTAATAGGCGCCCGACGCGGTTTTCTCGCGGAACTCCGGCACACGCTGCACTTCGATCGGCGCTTTCGGCAGCACGCCGATCACGATGCGGGAGAGTTCGAGCTGCTCGGCGATCATCCTCTTGTAGTCGGCGAGGGCGGCGGCGCGTCCCGTCGCATCGTTCGGATACAGGAAACGCGATTCCTTGCGCAGCCGTGCGAGGGCCTGCGCCGGGGTCTCGCCTTTGCGCAGCTCGTGCTGTGCTGCGAGGATCGTCCGCATCTCGCCATCGATGCGCGCCACTTCCGCGAGGCCCAGATCGTGCACTGCCTGCGGGGTCATGCGGGTGGAGGTTTCCATGCGCAGGCGATAGGCGTAGTACGCATCCCCGTCGGGAAGTTTCCAGACACCGTCATCGTTCGTCGCGCGCTGCAGCTGCCCGTCGAAGAACTTGATGAGCGTGCGGTAGGCAGGGCGCACATGCGTCTCGAGCACGGTGAGGCAGCTGGTCCACAGGTAGTTCGCTTCGGTCTCGCGCCGGCCGATGATCGCATTGATGCGTTTGCCGAAATGCACGCACAGCGGGTTTTCGGGCACGTACTTGCCTTCGAACGCCCGCATCTCGGTCAGGACGCGCTCGATCACGAAGCGCGGCGGCACGACGCCTCGTTTCTCGCGCGCCTGCAGCTGCTCGATGAGCTGATCGAATTTGCGCGGCAGCTCTTCGAGCCGCAGCAGGAAATCCTCGGCGCCACGACGATCGTCGATCTGGTGGATGCTGATCATGAAATCCAGCTGCTGGCTCTGGATGCCGAACATCTGATTCACGGGATAATC
This sequence comes from Steroidobacteraceae bacterium, assembly GCA_039929265.1. GTDB lineage: Bacteria > Pseudomonadota > Gammaproteobacteria > Steroidobacterales > Steroidobacteraceae > ZC4RG30. The sequence continues at coordinate 11,554 of JBDSRN010000028.1, forward strand.
GTGATGCTGGAACTTCTGGCCTTCGACCTGGCCACGCAGGTACCAGCGCAGGATGCGCGTGGCGAGCTGCTGCTTCGCGGTCTGCTTCGCGATGTCGTAGGCTTCGAGATCGTGGAGGCTCGCACGTGTGATCTCAAGGTCGCGGGCTTCCTTTGCCAGTGACAGGTCATCCAGGTGCGCGTTGTGACGACGGTAACCGTACTGCTCTGCGATGCCCAGGCTCGTGAGTGTTTCGGGACTGCGCAGCGCCGCCTGCAGGAACGCCTTCTCGTAAAACAGATTGAGGCTGAAGGGCCGGAACCAGATCAGATTGATGAGGAATAGGAGTGCGGCCAGCAGCGCGACACCCAGCAGGCCAGCGATCCATTTGAGTGCCGTGCGTAACATGCGCCGAGTCTAGCGCTTTGTAATTTGTTCAGGCAAAGGACGGCGCAGGCATTGGGCAACGTTGCGCTCCAGCAATTATGATTCTGGCATGGCTGTTCGTTCCCCTTCAGCATTGCCCATGCGACCGCGACTACTGGTGGGCTATCTCGTCGCCATCCTCGCGGTTGGCCTCATTGTGCTGCTGTCGTGGCAGTCGCAGCGCACGCGCATCGTGGCGGCCGAGCGCGTCACCCATACGCTGCAATTGCTGGAGCAGCTCGAGTCGCTGCTTTCGTCGATCAAGGATGCCGAGACGGGCCAGCGCGGCTTCCTGCTTACCGGCGAGCAGCTGTATCTTTCGCCGTACACGAACGCCCGCGCCGCATATCCGGGCACGCTCGCCAACCTGCACAGTCTCATCGCCGATGACCCCGAGCAGCAGCAGCGTCTGTCCGCGATCGAGGTGCTGATCGGCGACAAGATGACCGAGGTCGACCAGACCATCGCGATGATGCGTGGGGAGAAAACTCAGGCGGCGCTCGCGCTGGTCCGCAACGACAGTGGTCGGGAGTCGATGGATCGCATCCGTGCGTTGCTGGGCGACATGGCACGCGAGGAGCGCACCTCGCTCGCGCGTCGGCAGGCCAGCTGGCAGGCCTCCATCGCGCAGGCCGAACTGGTCAGCTGGGTCGGCGGTTCGGTGCTGCTGTTGCTGATCCTTGTCGCGGCGATTCTCAGCTCGCGCGAGCACCGCGCCCGCGAGCGGCGGTCATGGCTGCGCAGCGGTCAGTCGGAATTCGGTTCGCGCATCCTTGGCGAACAGCGGCTCGAGAAGCTCGGTGAGACGGTATTGCAGTTCCTGGCGGACTATCTCGATGCGCAGGTCGGTGCCGTGTACATTGCGGAGGATGACGGCAGCTTCCGGCGTTTCGCGGGCTATGCGATTCCGCCCGGCGCCGAGGCGTATCCGCTGCGTCCGGGTGACGGTCTGCTCGGCCAGGCCGCGAGGGACAACCGTCCGCTGCGCGTGTACGACGTGCCGGATGGCTATCTCGCCGTCGGTTCCAGCACTGGACGCGGCAAGCCGAAGTCGCTGCTGATCGCCCCTGCAACGACCGATGGCGTCGTGCAGGCGATGGTCGAGCTGGGCTTCTTCCGCGACATCGATGCGACGGATGGCGAGCTGCTGGCGCGCGTGTCCGATGCGCTCGGCGTCGCGGTGCGTTCCTCGAAGGACCGCAGCAAGCTCGAATTGCTGCTGGAAGAAACCCAGCGCCAGGGCGAAGAGCTGCAGACGCAGCAGGAAGAGCTGCGGGTCAACAACGAGGAGCTCATGGAGCAGAGCCGCGCGCTGCAGGATTCGCAGGCGCGCCTGGAAGCGCAGCACGCGGAGATGGAGCAGACCAACTTGCAGCTCGCCGAGCACGCCAACATGCTTGAGCACCAGAAGGATCATCTGGCGCTCTCGCAGGCTGCGATCAAGGAAAAGGCGACGGAGCTGGAGCGCTCGAACCAGTACAAGAGCGAGTTCCTCGCCAACATGAGTCACGAGTTGCGTACGCCGCTCAACTCATCGCTGATCCTCGCGAAGCTGCTGTCCGACAACAAATCGGGCAATCTCACCGATGAGCAGGTGAAATTCGCGCAGATTATCTCGAGCGCGGGTCGCGATCTGCTCGCCATCATCAACGATGTGCTCGACCTGTCGAAGATCGAAGCCGGCAAGATCGACGTGTCGCCGGAGCAAGTCCTGCTCGAGCGTCACGTGGATTCGCTTGCCAGAACGTTTGCGACCCAGGCACAGCAGAAGGGCATCGCGTTCACTGCGACGCTGGAGCCCGGGTTGCCTGAACGCATCGAGACCGACGCGGGCCGGCTGGGGCAGATCCTCAAGAACCTCCTGTCGAACGCATTGAAGTTCACCGAACAAGGGTCGGTGTCGCTGCGTGTGTTCACGGGCCTGGAGGGCAGTGTTTCGTTCAGCGTGAGCGACACGGGCATCGGCATTCCGCCGCAACAGCAGGAAGTCATCTTCGAGGCCTTCCGTCAGGCCGACGGGAGCACGCATCGCAAGTACGGGGGCACCGGGCTGGGTCTGTCGATCTCGCGCGATCTGGCGCGACTGCTGGGTGGCGATATTCTCGTGCAGAGCTCGCCGGGCGAAGGCAGTACGTTCACGCTGACGCTGCCGCAGGTATACGTGGAGCCGGCTGTGCCCCCGAGCGTCGGTGAGCAGTCGCTCGCGCAGCTGATGCCGGCAACGAAGCCGAGTGCGCCGCGCAGGCCGCCAACCGTGCAGGAAGCGTCGCCTACCGTGACGGCGCGCATCCTCGATGATCGGGAAAAACTGACGCTCGAGTCGCGCACCATCCTCATCGTCGAGGACGACAAAAGGTTCGCGGGCATCCTCTGCGATCTCGTGCGCGAGCAGGGCTTTCACTGCGTGGTTACGCACACTGCCAACGAAGGCCTTGCGGCTGCCGAACAGTACAAGCCCAGCGCGATCCTGCTGGACATCAACTTGCCGGATCATTCGGGTCTGGGCGTGCTCGATCAACTCAAGCGCAACGCCGCCACGCGTCACATTCCCGTGCATGTGTTGTCGGCAGAGGACCACACACACGAGGCGCTCGAGCTCGGTGCGGTTGGCTATGCGCTCAAGCCGGTGAGGCGTGAAGACCTGGTCGACGCGCTGCACAGGCTCGAAGCGAAGTTCTCCCAGGGCCTGCGTCACGTGCTGGTGGTCGAGGACGATGAAACCCAGCGCGAGAGCATGCGCGCACTGCTGGGCAACGAGGATGTCCGCATCGTCGCGGTGACGAACGGCGCACAGGCGCTGGAGCAGCTGCGCAGCGCCACCTTCGACTGCATGGTCATCGACCTCAAGCTGCCAGATCTCAGCGGCTATGAACTGCTGGAGAAGATGTCGCAGCAGGAGGACGTCGCGTTCCCGCCCGTGATCGTCTACACCGGGCGCACCCTGTCGCGAGAAGAAGAGCAGCGACTGCGACGCTACTCGCGCTCCATCATCATAAAGGATGCGCGCTCGCCCGAGCGTCTGCTGGACGAGGTCACGCTGTTCCTGCACCAGGTGGAATCGAAGCTGCCGCCCGAGCGCCAGCGCATGCTGAAGAAGGCGCGCGATCGCGAGGCGACGCTCGAAGGGCGTCGCATCCTGGTGGTCGAGGACGACGTGCGCAACATCTTCGCGCTCACCAGTCTGCTCGAGCCGCACGGTGCGCTCGTGCAGATCGCGCGCAACGGGCGTGAATCCCTCGACGCGCTCGACAAGAGCTTCGCGCAGGGGGCGACGGATCCGGGCGCAGTGATCGACCTCGTCCTGATGGACATCATGATGCCGGAGATGGACGGCCTCACGGCGATGCGCGAGATCCGCAAACGAGTGGAGTTCAAGAAGCTGCCGATCCTCGCGCTCACTGCCAAGGCCATGAAGGACGATCAGGAGAAGTGCCTCGCCGCCGGCGCCAACGACTACATCGCCAAGCCCCTGGATGTCGAGAAGCTGCTGTCGCTGATCCGCGTCTGGATGCCCAAATAAGTACAGCGTCGTGCCAGACAAGAACTTCGACCTCGAATTACGATTGCTGCTCGATGCGATCTATCTCAAACATCACTACGATTTTCGCGGCTATGCAACGGCCTCGCTGAAACGGCGCCTGAAATCGGCGCTGCTGCGCTTCAACTGCAGGACGCTGTCGCAATTGCAGGACAAGCTCCTGCACGACTCCGACGTGTTCAACGCGCTGCTCGACTTCCTCACCGTGCCGGTAAGCGAGATGTTTCGCGATCCGCCGTACTTCAAATCGTTGCGCGAGCAGGTGATCCCGCTGCTGCGCACCTATCCGTCGCTCAAGGTGTGGGTCGCGGGCTGCAGCACGGGCGAGGAGGCGTACTCCCTGGCGATCCTGCTCCACGAGGAGGGCTTGCTGGCGCGTTCGCTCATCTATGCCACCGACATCAACCCGAAAACCTTGCAGAAGGCCGAGGCAGGCGTGTACGACGTCCAGCGCATGGCGAACTTCACTGAGAATCATCGTGGTTCTGGCGCGCGCAGTTCGCTATCGGACTACTACACGGCGGCGTACGGTCGCGCGATTCTGGACAAGTCGCTACGCGAGCACATCGTGTTTTCGGACCACAGTCTCGCCACGGACAGCGTGTTCGCCGAAGTGCATCTGGTTTCGTGCCGCAACGTGCTGATCTATTTCAATCGGGACCTGCAGGACCGGGCCATCGGCCTGTTCAGCGAGTCGCTGGTGCGCAAGGGCTTTCTCGGTATCGGTTCCAAGGAGTCGCTGCGCTTTTCCGCCTACGCGGACGAGTTCGCCGACGTCGTACACGTTGATCGCATCTACCAGAAGCGTGACGCGCAGTGACCCGCACGGTGCCACTGCACGAGCGCATCGACGCGGTGGTGATCGGCGCCTCTGCCGGCGGCGTGGAGGCGCTGATGCAACTGCTGCCGGCACTACAGATCGGCACGCAGGCGACGTTCTTCATCGTATTGCATCTGCCCCGCGATCGTCCGAGCCTTCTCGTCACCATCTTCCAGCCGCGTTGTGCATTGCCGGTGCTCGAGGCGGTGGACAAGGAGCCGGTCGCACCGGGCACTGTTTACATTGCGCCGCCCGACTACCATCTGCTGCTGGAAGAACCCGCGCGCGGTGGAAGCCATCCGCACATCGCGCTGTCCGCCGATGAAGAAGTGCACTATTCGCGGCCCTCCATCGACGTGCTGTTCGAAACGGCGGCAGAAGCCTATCCACGCCGCCTTCTCGGGCTCATCCTTACCGGTGCCAACGAAGATGGCGCCAAAGGTCTGGCCGCCGTGCAGGCAGCAGGTGGGATGAC
>JBDSRN010000029.1:0-2953 GCA_039929265.1 Steroidobacteraceae bacterium
ATCTGCGACAAGATCGTGCCGGGGCTCTTCATGGGCGCGCTGGCGTTCGGCCACCTCCCGGTCATCTTCGTGCCGGGCGGGCCGATGCCATCGGGCATTTCCAATCCAGAGAAGTCGCGCGTCCGCAATCTGTACACCGAAGGCAAGGTTGGACGCGAGCAACTGCTCGAGGTCGAGTCCGGCAGCTACCACAGCGCCGGCACCTGCACGTTCTACGGCACGGCCAACAGCAACCAGATGTTGATGGAGGTCATGGGCATGCATCTGCCCGGCGCCGCCTTCGTCAATCCGAACACTCCGCTGCGCGACGCACTAACGCGCGCCGCCACGCAGCGCGCAGCGCGCATGACCTCGCTCGGTGACGATTATGTGCCGATGGCCGAGACCATCGACGAACGCGCCATCGTCAATGCCATCGTCGGCCTGCTCGCAACGGGTGGTTCGACCAACCACACTATCCACCTCGTCGCGATGGCATACACCGCCGGTGTCATCATCAACTGGGACGACTTCAGCGATCTGTCCGACTGTGTGCCCCTGCTCGCCCGTATCTACCCAAACGGCAATGCCGACGTGAACGACTTTCAACGCGCGGGCGGCATGGGATTCCTGATCCGTGAGTTGCTGTCACTGGGACTGCTGCACGAGGAGGTGCGCACGGTGAATGGCACCGGGCTCGACGCGTACGCCCAGGAGCCGTGGCTCAACGAAGGCGAGCTCGAATGGCGCCCCGCGCCAACCGAGAGCGGCAACCTGAGCATCCTGCGACCTGGCAACAATACATTCAGCGCCAACGGCGGGCTGAAGCTGCTCACCGGCAACATCGGCCGCGCCGTCATCAAGGTGGCGGCGGTGCAAAGCCCCCGCGATGGTGTTCGAGAGCCAGGAACAAGTCCTCGCGGCATTCAAGGCCGGCGAGTTGTCGAAGGATGTCGTGGTGGTGGTGCGTTTCCAGGGGCCGCGAGACAACGGCATGCCGGAACTGCACAAGCTCACCTCTTCGCTGTCAATCCTGCAGAACCGAGGCCACCACGTCGGGCTTGTAACCGATGGCCGCATGTCCGGTGCAAGTGGCACCGTGCCAGCGGCAATCCACGTGACACCTGAATGCCTCGCGAACGGACCGTTGTCCAAGGTACGCACCGGCGATGTGATCCGCCTCGATGCCGTGCGCGGCACTTTGCAGGCGCTGGTGCCGGACGAGGTCTGGGCAACGCGCGAAACGCCGCATCCCGATCTGCGCCACAATAACCTCGACGTGAGCCGTGAATTATTCTCGGTTTTCCGCACACACGCGACGGACGCCGAGTCCGGCGCGAGGACCTGCAGCGCTTGAACATTCGCGACATCATGAAGATGGCGCCGGTCATTCCGGTGCTCACCGTCACGAAGCTCGAGCACGCGGTGCCCCTCGCGCGCGCACTGGCCGGCGGTGGGCTCACCGTTCTTGAAGTCACACTGCGTACTCCCGTTGCGCTCGAAGTCATCGCCGCGATGCGCGCGGCGGTGCCGGGTGCCATCGTCGGTGTCGGCACGATCACCCGACCCGAACAGTTCGGCCAGGCCGAGAACGCGGGCTCTCAGTTCGGCGTCACCCCGGGCCTGACCTCTGCATTGGCTGCAGCAGCAGGCACGGTGAAGTTTCCGCTGTTGCCGGGAATCATGACGCCGTCGGAACTGATCGCGGCTCGGGCGCAGGGATTCTCTGCCTGCAAGTTGTTTCCCGCGCAGCAGGCGGGCGGAGTCGCCATGCTCAAGGCACTCGGGGCTGTGTTCGGTGATGTAGTGTTCTGCCCGACGGGCGGCGTCAGCCGTCAGAACGCGGCCGAATTTCTCGCACTGCCCAACGTGCTATGCGTCGGCGGCTCATGGGTCGCACCCGCGGACCTGATCGAGCAAGGCGACTGGGCCGGAATCGAAGCGCTCGCGCGAGACGCCGCGGGAATCAGGGCGCGTTAGCGTCGTCCATCGCGCGATAGTTGGGCTGCCCGCGCACGCGTGCGAGCCATGCGCGAGTCGCCGGATAATTACCCAGATCGAAGCCGCCTTCATGCGCCACGTGGGTGTACGCATACAACGCAATGTCGGCAATGCTGTAGCGCTCGGCAACGAGGAAATTGCACTGCGCGAGATGCTTCTCCATCACATCGAGCGCGCGATAGCCCGGAGCGAAGCAGCGCTGCAACCGCTCTTCTTCTTTTGCGGGCCGACCCAGATAACGCAAGATGAAGCGCGCAACCGCGACGAACGGCTCGTGGCTGTACTGCTCGAAGAACATCCACTGCAGCACCCGCGCGCGCTGCAGCCGATCGCGCGGCAGCAGATGCGATCCCTCGGCGAGGTAATGGAGAATTGCGTTGGACTCAGGCAGGAACTGCCCATTGCCCAGATCGAGCAGCGGCACGCGCGCGTTGGGATTCATCGCGAGAAATTCCGCCGTGTGCGTGTCGCCGCGCAGCAGGTCGGTGTCGATCCATTCGTGCGGCGTGGCGAGCTGCAGCAGCACGAGCTTCACCTTGAAGCAATTGCCCGAGAAAATGTCGCCGTACACCCTGAGCATCGCGAAATGCTACCAAGAAAAAACCGCGTCTGGTCAGATGAGTTGGGCGGCGATCGGGTCGAGCGCCCGCAGGCGCCGTGCTTCATGGGGCTGGTCGGCCAAATAGCTGAAATCTGCAAAGTCGAATCCTGGGCCGACACTGCAACCTGCCAGCGTGAATTCCTTGCTCGTGCGTGCGCCCTGCCACCAGCCTGCCGGCACCGTGTAAACAGGAACCGTGTCGACGCTGAACCGGGCGAGCGTGATCTTCGCGCAACTCTCCACCGAAGGCGGCGCGACATGAAGTTCGAGCGGATCGCCTTCGTAGAAGTGCCACACCTCGTCCGACCGTACGCGATGCCAGCGACTGTGCTGGCCGGCGACGAGCAGGAAATAGATCGTTGTGAGAGCCGA
>JBDSRN010000030.1:0-47236 GCA_039929265.1 Steroidobacteraceae bacterium
CGGATCCGTCAGTGCCCGCAGGCGCGCATCGATGCGTGCCCGCGCACGTCCGCCGAAGCGCTTGAGCATCAGGCCCGCCTGCATGAGGTCACCGCCCTGACAGGCCTGCACGTCGAAACGCCACACCGGGGATTCACGCTTGGCTTCTTCACTCATCCCACAGCGCTTCGGCGGCGGATCGCCACGCCACAGCAGCCGGAACAAGTCATAGATGGCGCCGGAATCGGCGGCAAAATACGTATGTCCGAGCATGTCGCCCTGCACCGCCGACATGTCGATCGTATCCAGCCCGGGGAGCGAAATGATATTTGCGCCAGCCAGACCCGCGCGCGGGAAGCCATGGATCTTCTGCGAAGTCTTCAACGCAAGATCGTTGTCTGACGCGTACAGCGTGATGCGTGCCGCGGAATCCTGCAGCGTCTTCACCACATCCAGAAAATAGTCGCGATCCACGTCGGGGGCGGTGAACACGATCTGTCCGAACAGCCCGCGCCGCTGAGTGGGCGCGCGCTTCGCAAGGTACGCATTCAGCGCACCGATCAGGGCACGATTGCCCATGCTGTGCGCGATCAGATGCACGCGCTCGGCGCCGGACTGGCTGGTCACCGTCTCCAGAAATTCCGCGAGCCGTCGACCACTGGTGTCGACCACGCTCTCGTCCACCGTATACGCCGTCGTACTGCCCTGCGACGGCCAGCTGTACATCATCGGCGTGCCGTCGAAGTCGAGGTCGTAGGCGAGCTGCGCCGTCCGCCGGGCCGCGTCCTCGAAGCTCGTGTTGAACCCGTGCACGAATACGAACACATCCTTCAACGTGGAGGACTTGATCTGCTGGCGCAGAGTGCTCACGAACTGGGACTCGCTCTGCGGCGATACTTTCTGCAGCAGTACGAAGCGCTTCTCTGCCGCCACCTGCCCCGCCATGTAAGACATCATCGTCCAGCGACCCTGCGTCTCGAGTTCACCGATGCGATGCGTTTCCGGGATCGATACATCCGCAAAGCCGACTTCGACCTTGTCGGCGCGCGTTTTGCCGTAGAACACAGCCGGACGTGCATCGCCGGTGCGCGCACGGTTCGTGCCGTAGAAAATGCGCACGTTGGCAAAGCCGTTCTCCGGCGTGTAGCGTCGCTCGTTCTTCGCAGCAGTGCGAGTCGGAGGATTGCCACGCGACGTAATGCTCAGTTTGTCGATCTCCGAGTCGACGCGGACGGCATCCGCATCGCGCCCCGCGCTGCGATACAGGTCGCGCAGATGCGCCATGCTGGCTAGAACGATGGCGTGCTGGTCTCCGTACACACCCCGTTCGATCGCAACGATGCGCTGCTGCAGGATCTCTGCGGCCGCGTAGTGCTGCTGGCGCGCCTCCAGTTCCTGCATCGGCTGCAGGATCTTCACGAGGTCCGGATGCAAGGGGCCGAGCATCGCCTCCTGCGCGTTGAGCGCCCGCTCATACAGCAAGAGCGCCGGCACCAGCTGACCTGCGGTTACATTCGCTTCGGCGAGATTGCGCAACAGATCGATCGATTCCTGGGGATTGGTGCTGCCTTGTGCTTCGAGCAGACGTAGCGCTTCGTCACCCAAGATGATTGCCGCCTGATTATCCTGCGCGGCGCGCGCCGTCTCGAAGGCACCGAAGGCCTGCAGCAGCTCCACGGATTGCGAGCTGGCAGTCGTGCTCAGAGCTGACAGTGCGCAGATGATCAATGCCAGTTTGATAGAACGACTCATCAGCTCACGACCGAGCCGTTTTTCCACGGCTTACTCGCGCGACATTACCGCAACTCGAACACCCGCGCTGAATTGGCTGGCGCGCTGTTAACATGGCCGTTCACTGGAGTGTTCGATTGCTCAATGAATACACTCATACAAACCTGCAAGCCGCTGTTATACATACTTTTTCTCGTGGCGCTCTGCGGTACGCATATCGCCGCTGCCGAGTTGACAGAAGCTGAGCTGAAACGCATGCGCGGTGAGTCCCGCATCGCCCTCGTCATCGGCAACGGCAAGTACCAGAACTTCACCCCGCTCGACAATCCGGCGAACGATGCGACGGGTGTCGCCGCCGCCCTGCGTGAGGCAGGTTTCAAGGTAATCCTGAAAGTCGACACCACGCGCGCCGACATGACCCAGGCGCTCACCGAATTTGGCCAGCAGCTGGCCAGCGCCGACGTTGGACTGTTCTATTACGCCGGGCACGCCGCACAGGTGGACTGGCGCAACTTCATGGTGCCGGTCTCCGCGAATCTGGATGCGCAGAAGATCACACCCACCGACCTTGCCGGGCAGGTGGCGCAGGAAGCGGTGGACCTGTCTGAGGTGCTCGACCACATGGGCCGCGCCAGGACACGCCTCAACATCGTGATCCTCGATGCCTGTCGCGATAATCCGTTCACCGCGCAGGCACTGGCTCTCAGCCGCTCACTCTCGCGTACCACCGGCAGCGCGCCGCTCAAAGTCGGCGTGGGTCTGGCACAGAGTTTCGCCCCCCCAGGCACGTTCCTCGCGTACTCCACCGCTCCCGGGCAGGTCGCAAGCGACGGCGTCGGGCGCAACAGTCCCTATAGCGCCGCTCTGATCAAGGCGCTTGCGCTGCCCGCACTGAAGCTCGAGGACGTGTTCAAGGAAGTGCGCAACTCGGTCGCGACGGCCACGCGGCAGGAGCAGATTCCCTGGGACAACTCGTCGGTGTTCGGGGACTTCTACTTCCGCGTGCCTGCGAACATCAACATTGTGCGCGCCGAGGAGAAAAGGAAAGGAATGAATACGACGTTCATCGCTCCATGAGCCTATTCGCCCCCACCCAGTCGAAGTCGAAAATCGATACGGGCGCGGTTATTGGCTTCTTCAAAATCCGCTGCCCAGAATGCCGCATCACTGCCCGAATCGAATTTGTACAGTGACCGGTCAATCCCGATCGTGTAGGAAAGCCGATCGAGTCCATGGCTCAGCCAGCCAAATCCGCCGGTGAACGAAAGCCCGATGTTGAAGCCCGTGGACTTGCCCGTGACTTCACCGTCCTTGAATGTCGGATCGATGAATGTCAGACCGAAAGGCGCCGCCGGATTGACGAACGCCGCGGATCCTGTGAATCCCTCGGAAAACTCCCCATCCAGTTGCGCGATCGAACTCTGAATGGAAACTGCACCCCAGTTGCGCACAGGAACCAAATAAGTGGCCCCGACAAAAGCGCCGTCGTAAGCGAACCTCATGTCGTAGTCACCAAGGAACAGCACGTCTCCTGTCTCTGCGAAGCCTTCCGGCGCCAACGCCTGGGACATGTTCACATTCGCGCGCTTGTAACCCGCATAAACCGAGAAGTTGGACGTAAAAGCCCACCCGATGGATGCGTTGTACTCATGGCGATCGAATTCAGCTGACAGCGAATGCGCCTGTCCGAACACGTTGGAAATGCCTACCACTGAACTCGACGTATTACCTCGTCGATCGATCGCGTTGCCAATGTGCTGGTATGTGAAGTCTTTGCCGTTGCCACTCCATTGCCCGGAGAGATCTGCAAACAAACGTCCTTTCGAGACCGTCACACCTCCTCCGAGAAACGAGAGCAGATCGCCCAGCTTGAATCCATCGCGGTAGTCGAAGCCTCCGTTGCTGGCGGGGCTGATGACATCCTCGAATCCCATCGAATAGTTCTGCACGCCCGTACTGAACCGAGGCTGTACGGCGAAGCTCTCCGCCTGAGTGGCGGTGGAACACATGGCGAAGGCGCAGGCGGCGTAAAGTCGGCCACTGTGGCTGATCATTCTCGTTTTCTCCCTGGCGACGGATAAATGGTACCCGTCCAGAGCCAAAAGACGAAACTCGTGCATCCGGCATCGGGGGTAGCATCTGTCAAATGCGTCCGCCCTTCCGGATTCTGCTGATCTGCATGGCCCTCGCCGGAGCTTCGATGTTGCTCGGCCTTCAGGTTGTGGCCTCCGAGTTCAGCTTCGCGCGCCTGCACTACACCGCCAACGAACTGTTCTTCGGGCGCTCCGAACGCTGGCTCACCGACTATCCCGAGGCCGAGGAACATCTGATCCCGGGCGTGCGCCGCCTTACCCGGATAGACATCGACCCCCAAGGACATTTCGTCGGCATCCTCGACGATCGTCTGTTCGACTATCCCTGGGTCTATGCAGTGGAAGTGGGTGGCTGGTCACTCAACGAGATGGAAGTCGCGCGCCTGCGCGAATACCTGCTGCGCGGTGGATTCCTCATGGTCGATGACTTTCACGGCTCGCGCGAATGGGAAGGCTTCATGGCAAGCATGCAGCGGGTGTTTCCGGAACGCGGGGCGGTCGATATTCCGCTCGACGACTCCGTGCTGCACACCGTGTTCGATCTCGACGAGAGCGTGCAGATCCCCGGCTTCCGTTCAATGTTCACCGGGGTCACCTACGAGCGTGACGGCTACAAACCGCACTGGCGCGGCATTTACGATGACCATGGCCGGTTGATGGTGATCATCAATTTCAACATGGATCTCGGCGATGCCTGGGAGCACGCGGACACGCCACAGTATGCCCTGCTCTACACGAACCTCGCCTACAAGTACGCCATCAACTACATCGTGTACGCGATGACGCACTGAGGCTCATTGCCAGCCTGTTCCACCTTGCCGACATGCGGGCTCACCCTGGTGCCGTTCTCCACACGCACGCAATCCGCCGTCGACAGAATCACCTTCGCGTGCTGCGTCTGGATGCCGTTGAAATCGGTCATCGAGTGCGCGTTATCCGTGTGGCAAGCGCGAGCAAAGCCGCAACACGACGCAGGGCATTCCACTTCTGTTCTGTGGTGCCAGAGCATCATTCTAGCCCCGCCAACCCATTGGCGAGAGCACTAGAATAGGGGCGATGCTCAGGTATCGGCCACCAGGCTCCGCGGCGTTCATCTTCGTCTTCGTTACCGTTGCCCTCGACATGGTGGCACTTGGCATCGTCGTGCCCGTGCTGCCCAAGCTCATCATCCAGGTCGAGCATGGCAATCTGGCCAGTGCGGCCACGTACTCCGGCATATTCGCGACGGTCTGGGCTGCGATGCAGTTCTTTTTCTCACCCGTGGTGGGCGCCCTGTCGGACCGGTTCGGCCGACGTCCGATCATCCTGTTGTCGAATGCCGGTCTCGCGCTCGACTATCTCGTCATGGCGCTCGCGCCCAGCCTTGCCTGGCTGTTCCTGGGTCGTGTTTTATCAGGCATCACCGCTTCGAGCTACGCCACAGCGAACTCGTACATCGCCGATGTCACGCCGCCGGAGAAGCGCGCCGCGCGTTTCGGAATGCTCGGCGCTGCCTTCGGCCTCGGATTCATCATCGGCCCCGCGTTCGGCGGACTGCTCGGCGGCATCGATCTGCGTCTGCCGTTCTGGGTAGCCGGCGCGCTCAGTCTTGCGAATACCGCGTACGGCTATTTCATACTGCCCGAGTCGCTGAAGCCCGAGAATCGCCGCGCGTTCGCATGGCGCCGTGCGAGTCCGGTTGGCGCGCTGAGACTGTTGCGCTCGCATCCGGAGTTGTTGGGTCTCGCGGCAGCGACGGTGCTCATGTTCCTCGCACACGAGTCGCTTCCCAATGTGTTCGTGCTGTACACCGACTATCGCTATCACTGGGACGCCACGACGGTCGGGCTCGCACTTGCCTGCGTCGGCATCGGCACGACAGTCGTTGCGGCACTGATTGTCGGGCCCGCCGTGAAACGCCTCGGTGAGCGCCGTGCGCTGCTGCTGGGCCAGACATTCGGCATCATCGGATTTGCGATTTTCGCATTTGCCCCGGAGGGCTGGATCTACATCGTCGGCATCGCGCCGATCGCGCTGTGGGGAATTGCAAGCCCCGCGCTCACTTCGCTGATGAGCCGGCGCGTCGGCGCCGATGAACAAGGTCGACTGCAAGGCGCGATCGCGAGCCTGCGTGCTATCACTGGCATGGTTGGCCCGCTGATCTTCACGCAGATCCTCGCGTTGTCGATCCAGGGACGTTACGCCCTGCCTGCCGGCGCCGCGTATCTGCTTGCGGCAAGCCTCGCGTTGTTGTCCCTGCTGCTGGTCCTGCGGGTGCTGGGCGCATCCGCGACCCGCCGCGTGTGACTACATGCTCGCTTCGGGCGAAGGCTTCTTCGGCGGCTTCATGCGTGAGGTATCGATCAGCTGCTTGGCGTGCTCGGGCGTGATCTTCTCCATCGACTTGATGGAAATACGAACCGGCATGCCGCGTGGAATGACGACCTGATCCGGCCCGAATCCGCAGATCAAGCCGTTGCGATCGCGATCTTCGAAGCCAACCTGTATGCCCCACTTCAGGTCCTGCGAGGGGAAGCTCAGTGTGACCAGATAAGGCTGCCGATGTCCGGGGGCCCAGAGGATCAGTCGCTCGTTGTCGAGAGGCTGGTAATCGTTGAGTGTCGAACTGAAGACGCAGGCGTCGTCGTTACGCGCCTTGCCGTCGCTCTTGCCAGCCGCCGCCTCCGTCGCGCAACCCGCCATGCCCAATGCAGCCGCGGCCACTGCAGTGAGTGCCGCCGACCCCATTCGAACTCTCATTGCCCGCTCCTCGTCTACACTATCAGTGAGACAGCGGCGCAGCGCCGGAAGTTCGAGGTACTACTTCTTCTTTGCAGCCGGCGCTGGCTTGGCACCCCTGGTCTTGCCCTGGCTCTTCTGCGCCAATGCCGGGGTGTCCGCCAGGCTTTGCAGATAGGCCTTGAATGGTGCCCCGATGGACTTGTGGTTCAGCGCGTATTCAACAGTGGCCTGGAGGTAGCCGAGCTTGTTGCCGCAGTCGTAGCGCTTGCCGTCGAAACGGTACGCATACACCGGCTCCTTCTTCATTAGCTGGGCAATGCCGTCGGTGAGCTGAATCTCGCCGCCCGCGCCTTTGCCGATGGTCTGCAACAGGGAATAGATGCGCGGCGTGAGTACATAGCGCCCGACCACCGCGAGATTCGACGGCGCCACCGCCGGTTTTGGCTTCTCGACGATGCTGTGGATCTGGCTCACCTTGTCGGTGTTGCCGTACACGTCGCAGATGCCGTATTTGTCGGTATCGCTGTGCGGCACTTCTTCCACGCCGAGCACGCTGGCGCCGTTCGTGTCGTACACCCGGGCCATCTGCTTGAGGCAGGCGACTTTGGAGTCGATGAGATCGTCCGCGAGATGCACGAAGAACGGCTCGTTACCTACGACAGGCAGCGAGCACAACACTGCATGACCGAGACCCAGCGGTGCTGGCTGACGGATGTAAATGCACGAGGCATAGCCAGGTAACACTCCGCGGACCAGATCCGCGAGCTCCTTCTTGCCACCGCCGTCGAGAATGTCTTCGAGCTCCTGGTCCTTGTCGAAGTGGTCCTCGATTGTGCGCTTCGAAGCATGTGTGACGAACACCAGACGTGTCGCACCGGCCTGCAGGGCTTCCTCCACGGCGTACTGGATCAGCGGTTTGTCGACCACCGGAAGCATTTCCTTGGGACTCGCCTTGGTTGCCGGCAGGAAGCGCGTGCCACGACCTGCAACCGGGAATACCGCCGTACGGATGACTGCTTTCGCCACTTACAACCTCGCACTCTTGGCCAGGGGAATCGACGAGTGGTCGATTTGACAGTGGCATGGTAGACCAACACGAACGAGGGGTGCGACTGCGCCAGGCCTGCACAGATCACAGTTGCGCGAGTTGTCTGCTCAGCGGGGCGCCGGGACCACCGCCGGCGGCCGGATCTTGTCCTGCGGCTTGTCGAACCGGATGTCGGCGCGGTTCTTTTCGATGGCCTTTTGACCAATGCCCTTGACGAGCGCGAGCTCGTCCGCCGACCTGAACGACCCGTGCTTGGTCCGGTAGTCGACGATGGACTGAGCGCGCTTGAGACCGATGCCCTTCAGCTCGCGCGCCAGGGTCTGCGCGTCGGCAGTGTTGATGTTCACCGGGCCGGCCACGGCGAGCCACGGTGCGAGGACCAGCGGAACGAGGAAACGGGCGAGCGGCATCATGAGAGCCTCCTTGCGCAAATGAAAACGGACGAGCGTCGTGAAACGCTCGTCCGTGATTTCAATGCAGAAGTCTGCCGCGAGCCATATCCGTATCTGGCCCCTTGTTCGTCAAATCGATCAGTCCCGGATCGGCTGGCGGGCCCCATCATTGACGCGCTCGCGCAAATCCTTGCCGGGCTTGAAGTGCGGAACGTACTTGCCGGACAGGGCAACCGCCTCGCCGGTCTTGGGATTTCTCCCCTGACGCGGCGGACGAAAGTGCAACGAAAAACTGCCGAAGCCGCGGATCTCGATCCGATCACCCTGCGACAGTGCGTCGCTCATGATCTCGAGAATCTGCTTGAGCGCGAGTTCCACGTCACGGGCAGGCAGATGTTTCTGCTTGGCCGTGATGATCTCGATCAGTTCCGACTTCGTCATGTCGCCGATCCCTGTTTCCGACCCGGAACGAACGGGCGTCACTCCCTGTCCGGCGCGCCGATCTGCTCCTTCAGCAGATCACCCAGGCTCGTGCCGGTCGCGCCCGAGTCGGTCGAGCGATAGTTGGAAACCACCTCGGCCTCCTCGTGCATTTCCTTCGCCTTGATGGACAGGGTGATGGTGCGCGTCTTGCGATCCACTCCCGTGAACTTGGCTTCGACTTCGTCACCGACCTTCAGCACGGTGCGCGCGTCGTCGACGCGATCACGTGCCAGTTCCTGCGCACGCAGCTGACCTTCGACACCATTGCCGAGATCGATGACGGCGCCACGCTGATCCACTTCCTTGACGGTGCCTATGACGATCGAACCGCGCGGATGCTCGGCGATGTAACCCGAGAACGGATCCTTGGCGAGCTGCTTGATGCCGAGCGAGATGCGCTCGCGCTCCGGATCGATTGACAGCACCATCGCTTCGACCTGCTGGCTCTTCGTGTAGTTGCGCACGGCCTCTTCGCCGGGCACGTCCCACGAGATATCCGACAGGTGCACCAGACCATCGATGTTGCCCGACAGACCGATGAAAATACCGAAGTCGGTGATCGATTTGATCTGGCCCGCGACCTTGTCGCCACGGTTGTAGTTCTCGGCGAACTCCTTCCAAGGATTGGCCTTGCACTGCTTGAGGCCGAGGCTGATGCGACGACGCTCTTCGTCGACATCCAGCACCATGACTTCGACTTCCTCGCCCGTGTGCACGACCTTGGCGGGATTGACGTTCTTGTTGGTCCAGTCCATTTCCGAGACATGGACGAGCCCCTCGACGCCATCCTCGATCTCGACGAACGCGCCGTAGTCGGCAATGTTCGTGACCTTTCCGAACACGCGCGTGTTCGGAGGATAGCGACGTGCAATGTTCTCCCACGGATCCGCGCCGAGTTGCTTGAGCCCGAGCGACACGCGTGAGCGTTCGCGATCGAACTTGAGGATACGCACTTCGACTTCCACGCCAACCTGTACGACTTCGGATGGATGCTTGACGCGCTTCCAGGCCATATCGGTGATGTGCAGCAGGCCGTCGATGCCACCGAGGTCGACGAACGCGCCATAGTCGGTGAGGTTCTTGACCGTGCCCTTGACCACTGCGCCTTCCTGCAGGTTATCCATGAGCGCGGTGCGCTCTGCGGAGAACTCCTGCTCGACAACGGCGCGGCGCGAGACCACGACGTTGTTGCGCTTCTGATCGAGCTTGATGACCTTGAACTCGAGCGGCTTGTTCTCCAGGTACGACGTATCGCGCACGGGGCGCACGTCGACCAGGGAACCTGGCAGGAACGCGCGTACGTTCTCGAGTTCCACGGTGAAGCCGCCCTTTACGCGGCCCGTGATGATGCCGATGACGATCTCGGCGTCGTTGAATGCTTTCTCGAGTCGGGTCCAGGTGCGGGCGCGCTTGGCTTTTTCGCGCGACAGGCGCGTTTCGCCGGTGCCGTCTTCGACGGCGTCGAGAGCGACCTCGACCTCATCGCCGGCCTTGACCTCGATCTCGCCGCGTTCATCGCGGAACTGGTCGATTGGAATCACAGCCTCGGACTTCAGTCCGACGTTCACGATCACCATGTCGTCGCCGACTTCGATGACCAGGCCCGTCAGGATCATCCCCGGGCGAATACGTTGATTGGCTAGGCTGTTCTCAAAAAGTTCTGCGAATGATTCGGACATACTCTCGCTCGTGACGTGTGCTTCGATCCGTGCAGCACAGCGGTTGATGAATGAGGCCTTCACATCCTGCGAAGACCAACAGCATTACGGCCACAACTTCCGTTCGCGACCCAGGCTGATGACACGTTCCACGACGGCATCGATGCCAAGGTGGGTCGAGTCGATCAGCACCGAATCAGATGCGGGAACCAGTGGTGATGCGACCCGGCTGGAATCCCTAGCATCACGTTCGGCAATCTCGCGAGAAAGGGCGGCAAGGCTAACACCAGACCCCTTGTCTTTCAACTGGTTATGGCGTCTACGAGCGCGCTCGCCCGCACTCGCCGTGAGGAAAATCTTGAGTGCCGCGGAGGGGAAAACCACAGTTCCCATGTCCCGGCCGTCGGCGACGAGATCCGCCGCCTCGGCGAAGTCTCTCTGCCGCAGCATCAGGGCATCCCGCACGGGTTGCCAGGCAGCGACCCGTGAAGCGCCCGCCCCCGCCTCTTCCGTGCGGATCCGGCGGGTGACGTCCTGACCTTGCAGCCGCACCAGTTCCTCGCCGTCACGCGCTGACCCGAATTCCACGATCATGGTCCGGGCCGTCGCAGCGTGCCGCACGACATCGTCCGGCGCGAGTCCCTGATCTTTGCCCGCAAGCGCGACGAGCCGGTACAAGGCCCCGCTGTCGAGCAGCTGCCAGCCTGCATACCGCGCTACCCGGCGACTGATCGTGCCCTTGCCGGAGCCACTGGGCCCATCGATCGTGACGATGGTGCGCGCAGGCACGCTCACCGCGCAACCAGCGACAGGCCCACAGCACGCGCCGCGGCGTCGAATCCCGGGAACGAGGTGGCGACGTTCGCGACGTCCTCGATGTGGATGGGGGCATCGGCGCGCAGGCTCGCGACGGCGAAGGACATCGCGATGCGATGATCACCGTGGCTGTCGATGCGTCCGCCGGGCAGACGCCCCTTGCTGCCTATGCCTTCGATGGCGATGCCATCGGGCAGCAGCTCGTGCCGAATGTGGAGGGCCGCAAGGCCTTCGGCCATGACAGCGAGGCGATCACTCTCCTTCACGCGCAGCTCGCCGGCACCTGTCACGCGCGTCACGCCTTCGGCGCACGCGGCGGCGATGAACACCACCGGCAATTCGTCTATCGCGAGCGGCACCAGCTCTTCCGGAATATCGATACCGCGCAGCGGGCTCGCTTCGATCTCGATGTCGGCGATCGGCTCCGGGCCTGCATCGGCGACCGGAACGATGCGCAGCCTCGCGCCCATCAGCTGCAGAATGCTGATAATTCCCGTGCGTGTCGGATTGAGGCCAACACCACGCAGCGTGAGTCGCGGGCTCGCAGCGAGACAGCCCGCAACGAGAAAGAATGCAGCGGAGGAGATATCGCCGGGCACCTGCAGCGAGGTACCGCGCAATGTGCGCGCGCCGGTGGCTGCGAGCGTCACGCGCGCTCCGTCACGCTGCACGAGCAAACCAAAGCCCGCGAGCATTCGCTCCGTGTGATCGCGCGTCGGAGCCGGCTCGGTGACCCGGGTCGCACCCTTTGCGTACAAGCCCGCGAGCAGGATCGCAGATTTCACCTGTGCGCTCGCCATCGGCAGCACGTAGTCGATGCCCTGCAGATCCCTGGCCTGCGTGATGCGCACCGGCGGGGTGCCATCCTGCGTATCGATCTGCGCGCCCATCAGGCGCAATGGATTCGCGACGCGCTCCATCGGGCGACGCCGCAGCGATTCGTCACCGGTGAGCGTGCTGGCGAATGACTGGCCCGACAGGAGGCCCATGAACAGACGGATGGCAGTCCCGGCGTTGCCCATGTCAAGCGGCGCCTGCGGGGGCTGCAGGCCGTGCAGACCCGCGCCGTGGATTCGCACCTGCGTTTCACCCGGGCGCTCGATTCGGATGCCCATGGCGCGCAATGCATCGAGTGTCGCGAGGCAGTCGGCGCTCGCGAGAAATCCCTGCACTTCCGTTATGCCCTGCGCCACGCCGCCCAGCATCAGCGAACGATGCGAGATGGACTTGTCGCCGGGAACGCGCAGTTCCCCGCTTACCCGGCTCGCAGGCGTGACTTCCCACCTCTGCTTCATTTCGCCAGACACTGACGAAGTGAGCGCACGAACCGTTCGTTCTGCGCCTGCGTGCCGGTGGACACACGCAGGAACTGCGGCAGACCGTAACCCGCCAGCGGCCGCACGATGACGCCGGCCTGCAGCAACAGTTCGTACACGCGCTGTCCATCGCCAACACTCACGGTGACGAAATTGGCGGCGGAAGGGATCACCTGCAATCCGAGCTGCTGGAACTCACGCACGAAATACTCGCGCCCCGACGCGGCGAGCGCGACGCCTGCGGCAACGTGCGCGGGATCGCCGAGCGCCGCAAGTGCGCCATCCATCGCGACATTGCCGACGTTGAACGGCTGACGCACACGATTGAGGATGTCGGCCACCTCCGGATGCGACACGCCGTAACCGATGCGCATACCCGCCAGACCATAAGCCTTCGAGAAGGTGCGCAAAACGATGAGATTCGGATAGCGCTGCAGCCAGCGCAGGCCGTCCTGGCAACCCAGGGGCAAGCCAAACTCGAAGTACGCCTCATCGAGCACGACGAGCGTGGTGGCGGGGATGGACTCGATGAAGCGCTGGATCGCCCGCGCACCCAGCCAGGTCCCGGTCGGATTGTTCGGATTCGCGAGGAACACCAGTCGCGTGTTCGCATCCACCGCCGCAGCCATCGCATCGAGATCATGACCCAGCCACTGGCGATCCGCCTGCGGCACGACGGTTGCGGGATGCGCGGTCACCGTGCGCCCCTGGGCGCCTGCGGCCTGCGTAACGAGTGCGTAGATCGCGAAACCGAACTGCGAGAAGACCGCGTTGTTCGCAGGTGTGAGGAACGCTGCGGCGAGCAAAACGAGCAGATCGTTGGAGCCGTTGCCGAGCGTAAGCTGCGCTGCGCCGACGCCGAGATGCCGTGCGAGTCCCTGCTTCAGATCGTGGCCCGCGCCATCCGGATACAGCCAGGTTTCGTCGAGCGCGCGACGCATCGCCGCGAGTGCCAGCGGGCTCGGGCCCAGCGGATTCTCGTTCGAGGCGAGCTTGAGAACGTCGTGCACGCCGAGCTCGCGCTCGAGCTCCCGCATCGGTTTGCCGGGCTGGTAAGGCGACAAGGCACGTACGTGACTCACCGCCAGTTCGCCGGGACTGTTCATCGCGTCGCTGGCCTAGAGAATGGCGCGCGGATAAGAGCCGAGGACGCGATACAGCGAGGCGCGCTTCTTGAGCGCAGCGAGGGCAGTGGCGATGGGCTCATCCTCGGCGTGCCCATCGATGTCGATGAAGAACACGTAGTCCCATTTCTTGCGCTTGGACGGACGCGACTCGATACGTGTGAGGCTGACACCGTGCCTCGCCAGCGGCTCGAGCAGACCGACGAGCGCACCGGGGGAATCGGTATCTCCGACGGACAGCAGAATCGTGGTCCGGTCCGCGCCGCTCGGGCGCAGCAGTTTCTGGCCTATGACCAGGAAGCGCGTGGTGTTGTCCGGGCTGTCCTCGATCTGCGGGGCGAGCACATTGAGGTCGTAGATCTCCCCAGCAGTCGGGCCGGCGATGGCCGCTGTGCCCTGTTCGTCGCGCGCCCGGCGCGCACCCTCTGCATTGCTCGACACGGCTACCCGCTCGACCTCGGGCAGGTATTCATCGAGCCAGCCGCGGCACTGACCCAGTGCCTGCGCGTGCGCGCACACCCGCTTCACCTGGTCCAGCGACTTCATCTTGCCGAGCAGGTAGTGATGGATGCGCAGCTCCACTTCGCCGCAGATGTGCAAGGCCGTCGAAACGAAACGGTCGAGCGTGTTGTTGACCGTACCTTCGGTCGAATTCTCGATGGGTACCACACCGAAGTCGGCGTTGCCTGCCTGCACTTCCTGAAACACTTCATCGGTGGATGCGAGCGCAAGTGCACGCACCGAATGTCCGAAATGCTTGAGCACCGCAGCCTGCGTGAACGTGCCCTCCGGACCGAGGAATGCAACCTTCAGCGGCTTTTCCTGTGCGAGGCATGCCGACATGATCTCCCGGAACAGGCGCAGGATTTCCTCATCCTGCAGCGGGCCCGTATTGCGCGCCTGCGCCGCGCGCAGGACCTGCGCCTCGCGTTCCGGTCGATAGAAATCGACCGTGTGGCCATCGCGATGCTTCGAGATGCCAACCTGCTGCACGGTGCGCGCGCGCTCGTTGATCAATCGATGGATTTCGGCGTCCAGGGCATCGATCTTGACACGCAGCGACTCGAGCTGCGGCTTCACGGCCGCTTTGCCAGTCGTCTTGTTTTTCCCTTTCTTTGCAGCCATGCGCACCCGTCGTACGCGTCACACGACGCGTGCCGACAGCACTCCTTCGATTTTGCAGATGCTTGCGACCGTGTTCTGGTCGAGCGCACCGTCGGTATCGATCAGGGTGTAGGCGTACTCGCCGCGCGACTTGTTGAGCAAATCCGCGATGTTCACCTTCGCCGTCGCGAGGGCGGTGGAAATCTGTCCCACCATGTTCGGCACGTTGCTGTTCGCGATCGCCATCCGCGTAGTGCCCGGCACCCGCGGCAGGACTGATTCGGGAAAGTTCACCGAGTTGCGAATGTTGCCGTTCTCGAGGAAATCCTTGAGCGTGTCGGCGACCATGATCGCGCAGTTCTCTTCCGCTTCGTTCGTCGACGCACCCAGATGCGGCAGCGTGATGACCTTCGGATGATCCTTCAGCGCATTCTTCGGAAAATCGCAGATGTACGCATGCGTGTGCCCGGAATCGAGCGAAGCAACGATCGCCTTTTCATCTACGATGCCGGCACGCGCGAAATTAAGCACCACGCCACCCTTGTGCAACAGCTTCAGCCGCGACTCGTTGACGAGCGCTTTGGTGGCATCGTTGAGCGGCACATGCACGGAGATCACATCGCTGCGTGCAAAAAGGTCGTCGAGCGACAGCGCCTGCTCCACATCGGAGGATAACTGCCAGGCACGCTGCACGGTGATCTGCGGATCGTAGCCGAGCACTTTCATTCCGAGGAGATGCGCACTGTTGGCAACTTCCACACCGATCGCCCCGAGCCCGATGACACCGAGCGTGCGGCCCGGCAGTTCGAAGCCCACGAAGTTCTTCTTGCCCTTCTCCACCGCTGCGTCGATGGCCGCATCGTCACCGGTGAGTCCACGCGCGAACTGCCAGGCGGGGCAGATGTTGCGCGCGGCGAGGAACATGCTCGCAAGCACCAGCTCCTTCACGGCATTGGCATTTGCGCCCGGCGCATTGAATACGGGAATGCCACGCTTCGAGAGCGCGGCAACCGGCACGTTGTTGGTGCCGGCACCTGCGCGCGCTACCGCAAGCACGGTCGCGGGAATGTCCATCTTGTGCATGTCGGCGGAGCGCAGCATCACTGCGTCTGGCTTGCCGATGTCGGAGGCAACTTCGTAGCGCTCGCGCGGCAGGCGATCGAGCCCGCGCGTGCTGATGTTGTTCAGGGTCAGTATGCGAAACGGTTCAGCCATGGCGACGCTGGAACTCCTGCATGAAAGCGATGAGTGCATCGACGCCCTCTGGGGACATCGCGTTGTAAATGCTGGCGCGCATGCCGCCAACCGAGCGGTGCCCTTCCAGATTCGTAAGGCCCGCCTTGCCAGCTTCCGTCACAAAGGTCTTGTCGAGATCGGGTTTGGCCAGGGTAAACGGTACATTCATCCACGAGCGCGAAACCTTCTCGACCGGATTCGCATAAAACCCCGACTCGTCGATGGCCTTGTACAGCTTCGCAGCCTTGGCCCTGTTGCGCTCGCCGATGACCGCGAGTCCGCCCTGGCGCTTGAGCCATTTGAAGGTAAGCCCCGCGATATACCAGGCGAAGGTCGGCGGCGTGTTCAGCATGGAGCCGTCCGCGGCCATCGCCTGGTAGTCCCAAACGGCGGGAGTGCCGGGACGCGCGTGACCGACGAGCTCGTCGCGTACGATCACCAGCGTGAGCCCCGAAGGCCCGATGTTCTTCTGCGCACCGGCGTAGATCAGTCCGAACTTCGACACGTCGAGCGGACGCGACAGGATGGTCGAGGAGAAATCTCCGACCAGCGGCACGTTGCCTACATCCGGCACGAAAGCGAATTCGACACCGCCGATGGTCTCGTTCGGTGTGTAGTGCACGTACGCAGCACCGGGCGTGAGCTTCCATGTATCTCGTGGGGGCACGCTGGAATACGCGCCACCGGCATCTGCCGCAACATTGACTTTGCAGTAGCGCTTCGCCTCACTGATGGCCTTTTTCGACCAGTTACCGGTGTTGACGTAGTCAACGGGTGATTCGGACGTCGTCAGGTTCATCGGTATGCCCGAGAACTGACCCGTCGCGCCACCCTGCAGGAACAGGACCTTGTAGTTGCTGGGCACGGCCAGCAACTCACGCAGATCCGCTTCCGCCTCGGCGGCGACCTGGATGAATGCCTTGCTGCGATGGCTCACCTCCATCACCGACATGCCGCTGGACTTCCAGTCGGTCATCTCTTCCTGAGCCTGTTGCAACACTTCAAGGGGCAGAGCAGCCGGCCCCGCGGCGAAATTAAATACGCGCACGCACATCCACTAGAAAACGAGGGGCGCGCAGTTTAGCAGCCACCCATCGCTCCTTCAGCAGTATTTGCCCTGATCAATCAATCTCTTGGAGGGCCCAGCTGAGGCGCCCCGCACCTCAACCAGCGCGTGCGGAGCGCACCGTCAGGCTGAATTCGATGGGGATGAGCACGGTCGCGGCGCGGGCGACCCCATTGATCTGATACGGGCGGAACAGTGCATCCATCACCGCCCTGCGCGCGGCCTCGTCCAGATCCATGTTGCCGCTGCTCTGCTCCACCAGGATCTGCGCCGGCCGGCCATATACGTCGACTACCACTCGCAGCATCACCACGCCCTGCACTCTCGCCCGCTTGGCAGCCACCGGATAACGCGGCGCCGGCGGCGTCAGGTAGTCCACGCTGTCAACTTGCAATGGAACTTCGCTCTCACCCGCCGCCTGAGGCACGACCGACGGTTCGCGCGACACGCTCATTGCCGTGATCGCGGTCGGCGCTGCGGGCAGGTCGAATACAGGCACCACCAGATCGACGAGGCGCGGATCGCGGACCTCCGGCCGGAGGACCCTCGGTGGATCCGGTGACTTCTCACCCGGGACAAACACCACTTCGATCGGCTCGCCGTGCACGAGCTGAATGATCGGCTCGCGCAGCGTCAGCAGCAGCGCGGCGAATCCCACGTGCGCCAGCACGATGACGAAAAAGAGCCCTGCACGCTGTGCGGACTCTTCTGGGCGTCGTCGGGCGGACAGATAGCTCATTCGCTTGCCGTGTTCTCCATTCGGATCAGCGTACGCGGATTGAAGAATGCCTCGACCCGCTCACCCTGTGCATCGAACCCGTAAACCTCGTAGCAGCCGTTCATGACCAGAATACGCCGTACGCGCCAGCCAGTGCTCTTGAGTTGGCGCTGCAGCGCCATCTGCTTCTGCCAGGTGTCCTTGGGCTCGTTGCAGCTGAATCCGGTGTGTGCGCCGCCCTCGGCCCCGGCCCGCGGCACCGCCGCAACAAGGAGCAGCAAACCGGCCAGCACCCGCAAATCGATATTCACGTGTCCACCCATAGTCGCAATAGATTGTGGTATGTCCCGGTCAGACCGATGATCGCCGCGTCTGTCTCGCCGTGGCGATTGCGCAGACCGATCAGGTGCATGTCCATGTCGTACAGCAGACGTCGCTTCTCGTCCGAGCGCACCATGCTCTGGATCCAGAAATACGCACCCAGTCGCGCGCCACGCGTCACTGGCAATACCCGATGCACGCTCGTACTCGGGTAGATGACTGCATCACCCGCGGCGAACTTCACCTTCTGGTCGCCGAAGGTGTCCTCGACCACCAGCTCGCCACCGTCGTACGCATCAGGATCGCTCAGGAACACCGTGCAGGAAATGTCCGTGCGGATCCTGCCGCTGCCATCGCGCAGATAGCGCACGGCGCCATCCACATGATTGCCGAAGCTGTTCGCATCGCCGCCGTAGCGGTTGAACAGCGGCGGGGATACCTGCTTCGGCAGCGTTGCCGAAAAGAACAATGGATTGCGTTGCAGCCCGTGCAGCACGACAGGCTGCAGCGCCTGCGAGGTTTCGTCCTCTTCCGGCAACTGCGTATTGTTCTTCGCTTTCGCCGACTGATCGCCCGCCGTGATCCGTCCATCCGCCCACCGCGCAGCCTGCAGGCGCTCGCGCGCACGCAGGACTTCGTCCGCGGTCAGAACCTCGGGAATTCTCAGCAGCATCGGGTCTCGTTCAGAATGTGAAACCCACAGTCGCCTTCACCAAGCGACCTTGACCGAGAACCATGAAGCCACGATACAGCTCGGTCGCGTAAGTCCTGTCGGTGAGATTCGTGCCGTTCAACTGCACGTACAGATCTGGCGAGATGCGGTATTCGGCAAGTGCATCGACCACGCCGAAGCCCGGTGCGCGTGCGCCGCGCGTGGGAGTCGTGCCGTTGATGGAGTAGTTCTCCGCCGAGGCCGTGAGGCCGGCGCCGAAGCGGAACTTCGGCGTGAGCTGGTACGTGGTCCACACGCTGCCGCTGTGTCGCGGCAACAGCCCGAACGGCAGACCCACCGTCGCCTGCGCTGTGCTGCCGGCTTCGTCGATCTGCGAATTCGGAATGAACGCGTACGAGAGATAGACCTCGGCCTTGCGCATCGGCCGACCGACGACCTCGAGTTCGACGCCTTCCGAGTGACGCTTGCCCGAGAGCAGATAGGCATCGCCCGCGAAATCCGCGTCGGTGGTGCGCTCGTTGTACTTCTCGGTATGGAACAGCGCCAGGCGCGTGGACAGATCGCCATCGAGCCAGTCGAGTTTGGCGCCCACCTCGAAGTTGCGACTCTTCTCGGGCGGCGTGTCCGCGTTGCGCTGTATTGATGCTGCCTGCTGTGCAGGGGTGCCGCCGCCCGCGCTCGTGAACTGATATGTGTCGCCGGATGTATTGAAAGAGGTGCCATACGAAGCGTGGAACGACAGCGTCTCGGTGGGCTGATACAACACCGCGGCGCGATGGCTCAGCAGCGAGTCCTTCAAATCGGCGGTGGTGCGCGTGGCCGCGCCACCGGTTCCAACCGTCGTGTGGAATTCACCGTCGATGCGATCCCAGCGCAGGCCACCGAGCAGCCTGATGGTCGGTGTGATCTCGAGCAGGTCCTGCACGAACGCGCCGGCATTCTTCGACACGTAGTCGTTGCTCGGGGCCCAGAGCGGCGTCGCGTTGACGAAAAAACCATCATCGGGATTGCCAATCGTGCCCGTGCCCTTGTTGAAGTTTGCCCCTACGTTGCTGGACGCGAAACGGTCCGCCGTCTCGCGCGCGCCATCCACACCCACAAGCAGCCGGTGTTTCAGCCCGAAGCCGGTCAGCTCCTTGCTGTAGTCACTCTGGCCATAGGATCCCCTGTAGGCATCGCTGCGCGGAGTGAGCCCAAAGCGCGTGATGACCGTGCCCGGGCCGAAGTTCGCGGCAATGGTCCCGTTCGCCAGGCGATACGTGGAGTACCAGACTGAGCGATCAAACTTGCCGGAACGCAGCTGCGTGCGCAGCACGCCGCCGTCAGCGAAGTTGCGCACGTGTCGAACCATGCCATAGGTCGCCTTGCCGCGCAGGAAATCGTTAGCGGCACCGTAGTAGTTGTCGGGTTCGACGTTCTCATAGCCGAGCACCGCGTACGGAGAGCCCGCCTTCGGAATGTTATGCACATACAGATAGAACAGACCGAGCGTGATCTCGTCCTTCGTGCCGAGTCCGAACGAGAAGCTCGGCGCGACGCCCTTCTTGTTGGTCTCGAAACCGTTTTCCGACGCCTGGTACATCCCGTTGACGCGCACCGCGCTCGTCTCTCCGAGGCGCTTGTTGAAATCGATCGTGGTGCGACGATAGTTCTCGCCGCCGCCGGTGAGAATGAATTCCGAGACGTCCGCGAGCATCGGTGCCTTGTTCACCTGGTTCACGACACCGCCGGTCGATCCCCTTCCGAAGATCGTCGACGCGGACCCACGCAGGACTTCGATTCGGTCGTAATTGAACGTGTCGCGATCATACAGCGACGGATCCTTCATGCCGTCGATGAGCAGATCGCCCACCTGCGCGACAGAGAAGCCGCGGATGAACGTGTCCTGCTGCGTGCCGTTCTCAGCGGCGGAGAAACTGACGCCGGCAGTGAGTCGCAGCGCTTCATTCAGCGAATCGATCTTGCGATCCTGCAGCAGTTTTTCGGTCACCACGCTCAAGGACTGTGGCACATCGCGGATGTCCTGCTCGCCGCGACCGACGGAAGTGCGCCTGGTCTGCACGCTGTCGCGGGACTCGTTTACTTCGTCCTGCACCGTGACCTTGCCGAGCGTGGTCTGTGCGGTCACCGGCAGCGCGAATCCAAAACCAGCCGCCAGGGCACCCAGGGAGATTCCGCAAGCGTTGCGCCCCATGTTGTTCTTGAAGGCCTTGCCCTGTGGACGCGGCATGCAGACTCCGATCACTGTTGGCGCGACATGGCGCTGATGAATGCAAGTCTAAAGACGAATCGTTCTCATTGCAATGCATGTGCAGGCAATTCCGGGCGAATCCAGCAGGACTAGCGCGATCGACTGACCAGTGTGTGCTTCAGGCCTCGGGAGAATCCGGACTGACTGCTACGTCGGCGCCATCAACGGCCGCTGCGACGGGACCGTCCAGGCCGTCATCGATCGTCTCTTCGCCAAGGCTCTCGACCCGTTCCACGCCGACCAGCCGATCCCCCTCATCCAGCCGGATGAGGCGCACGCCCTGGGTGTTGCGTCCCACGATCGAGATATCCCCCACCGGCGTGCGCACCAGAGTGCCAGCCGAGCTGATCATCATGAGCTCGTGCTCCGGCCCGACTTGCAGCGCGGCCACAGTGGCACCGTTGCGCTCCGTGGTCTGCAGTGCAATGACGCCCTGGCCGCCACGTCCATGCGCAGGGAAATCATCGAGCGGCGTGAGCTTGCCGTAGCCGTTTTCCGAAGCGGTGAGGACGAGCCCCTCGCCCACCACGATGAGCGCGATGAGGCGCTGATCCTCGGCGAGCCGGATGCCGCGTACGCCCGTGGCGTCGCGACCCATGGCCCGCACTTCCTCTTCAGGGAAGCGGATGGATTTGCCGCCGCTGCTGAACAGCATGATCTCGCGCTTGCCATCGGTGAGCGCGACACCCACCAGCCGATCGTCGTCGCGCAAGTCCACAGCGATTATTCCGGAGGCACGCGGACGCGAGAATGCAGACAGCGGCGTCTTCTTCACGGTGCCATGGCTCGTCGCCATGAACACGAAATGCTCATCGTCGAACTGCTTGATGGGCAGCAGAGCGCTGATCTTTTCGCCCTCTTCCAGCGGCAACAGATTCACCATCGGCTTGCCGCGCGCATTGCGCCCGGCCTGAGGCAGCTCGAACACGCGCAGGCAGTAGACCTTGCCGCGATTGCTGAAGCACAGCAGCGTGTCGTGCGTGTGCGCGACGAAAAGCTTGTCGATGAAATCTTCGTCCTTCACCGTCGTCGCGCTTTTGCCGCGACCGCCGCGTCGCTGCGCCTTGTACTCAGTGACCGGTTGCGACTTCGCATAGCCGGCGTGCGAAAGCGTCACCACCACATCCTGCGGCTCGATTAGATCCGCAGTGGTGAGATCGAGGTGATCGCGGTTGATCTCGGTGCGGCGCGCATCACCGTAATTCTCGCGGACCTCGATGAGCTCGTTGCGCACGACTTCGGTGAGACGCTCGGGGCGCGCGAGGATGTCCGACAGATCCACGATCTGCTCGAGAATCCCGCGGTACTCCGTGACAATCTTGTCCTGCTCCAGCCCGGTAAGCCGGTTCAGGCGCATGTCGAGAATGGCCTGCGCCTGCACTTCGCTCAGGCGGTACACGCCGACATGCAGGCCGAATTCCTCGGCGAGACCGTCGGGCCGCGTGGTGATTGCACCCGCACGCGCGAGCATCTCGGGCACGCCACCTGCTGGCCAACTCTTCGCCATGAGCGCGACGCGCGCCTCGGCAGTTGCGGGCGAGGCCTTGATGAGCGCGATGATCTCGTCGATATTCGACAGCGCGACCGCGAGACCTTCGAGCACATGTGCTCGTTCCCGCGCCTTGCGCAGATCGTGGATCGTGCGGCGCGTGACGACTTCGCGCCGATGCCGCAGGAACGCTTCGAGCATCGACTTCAGCGACATCAGCTTCGGCTGGCCATCTTCCAGCGCGACCATGTTGATGCCGAACACCGTCTCGAGCGGCGTCTGCGCATATAGATTGTTGAGCACGACCTCAGCGACTTCACCGCGCTTGAGCTCGATGACGATGCGCATGCCGTCCTTGTCGGACTCGTCGCGCAGGCCGTCCGAGGCTATGCCATCGAGCAGCTTGTTGCGGACCAGGTCGGCGATGCGCTCGATGAGGCGCGCCTTGTTCACCTGATAGGGCAGCTCGGTGATGATGATCACCTGCCGGCTCGCCTTGTCCATGGCCTCGATTGCACAGCGACCGCGGATCGACAGCCTCCCGCGGCCCGTCTTGTAGGCGGTGGCGATTTCCTGCGCGCCGTTGATGATGCCCGCAGTCGGAAAATCAGGGCCCGGCACGAGCTGCATCAGCCCGGCAAGCGTGATTTCGGGATCATCGAGCACTGCGAGGCAGGCATTGACGATTTCGGTGAGATTGTGCGGCGGGATGTTGGTCGCCATACCCACGGCGATGCCCGAAGAGCCATTGATGAGCAGGTTCGGGACCCGCGCCGGCAGCACCGCGGGCTCGTGCTCGGACTCGTCGTAGTTCGGGATGAAGTCGACCGTCTCTTTCTCAAGATCGGCCAACAGTTCACCGGCGATGCGCGACATGCGCACCTCGGTGTAACGCATCGCGGCGGGCGAGTCGCCATCGACGGAGCCGAAATTGCCCTGGCCATCGACGAGCAGATAGCGCATCGAAAACGGCTGCGCCATGCGCACGATCGCGTCGTAAACGGCGGTATCACCGTGCGGATGGTATTTGCCGATCACGTCGCCGACCACGCGCGCCGACTTTTTATAGGCCTTGTTGTAGTCGTTGCCGAGCTCGCGCATGGCATACAGCACGCGCCGATGCACGGGCTTGAGGCCGTCGCGCACGTCTGGAAGTGCGCGGCCCACGATGACACTCATCGCGTAATCGAGATATGACTGCCGCATCTCGTCTTCGAGATTGACGGGCAGAATTTCGCGTGCAATATCCGTCATATTGACCCGGCCTAAACCGTAAATTTTAGCACATGAAAAGAGCAAATCCCTTATAACGCATGCCCATGAACTCCCCTTCCGGTGCCGATCCCGCCGAGCTTGCAAAGTTCGACGCACTGGCCCCGCGATTCTGGGACGAGGCCGGCGAATTCCGTCCGCTGCATCGCCTGAATCCGGTACGCGTCGAATACGTAGCCTCGCGCGCGACGCTGGCAGGTGCCCGCGTATTGGATGTCGGCTGTGGTGGCGGGTTGCTGTCCGAAGCCCTTGCGCGCCGCGATGCGCGGGTTACTGCGGTCGATCTCGCCGAGTCGATGATCGAAGTCGCGCGTCTGCACGCCATGCAATCCGGCGTGCGCATCGACTACCGCGTGCAGGATGCGAACTGTCTGCTCGCGGACCCGGACGAACGCTTCGACGTCGTGTGCTGCATGGAAATGCTGGAGCATCTGCCGCAGCCCGCCAGCATGCTCGCGACACTGGGGCGCCTGCTGCGGCCCGGTGGACAGCTGTTCATCTCCACCATCAACCGCAATCTCAAATCGTTCCTGCTCGCGATCGTCGGTGCCGAATACGTGATGCGTCTCCTGCCGCGCGGCACGCACGAATATGAACGGCTCATCCGTCCATCGGAGCTGGGCCGCTGGGCGCGCGCGGGCGGACTCGAGATCGCCGACATCGCAGGACTGCACTACGACCCATTTGCGGACACCTGTCGCCTCGACAGCAACGTTTCCGTCAACTATATCGCGCACCTCCGCGCGCCGACCGTCCATTCATGAGTGCTGCGCGCCGCGTGCACGCCGTGCTTTTCGATCTCGACGGCACGCTCGTCGACACCGCGCCCGACATGATCGGCTCGCTCAACGCTTTGCGCGCGCAGGAGTCGCTGGCGCCACTGCTCTACCCGCTGGCGCGCACGCAGGTGTCGCATGGTTCGACAGGCATGATCAAACTTGCATTTCCCGATGCAGATCCCGAGCGCTTCGAAATTCTGCGCGACCGCTTCCTGGATCTGTATGCCGCGCGACTCGCGCAGGACAGCAGTCTGTTCGACGGTTGCGCCACTGTGCTCGACGCGCTCGAGGAGCACGGCATCCACTGGGGCATCGTCACGAACAAGCCCGAATGGCTCACCGGTCCCTTGTTGGTGGCGTTGCAACTGGACAAGCGCCCCGGCTGCGTCGTCAGTGGCGACACGCTCCCGCAACGCAAGCCGCATCCGGAGCCTCTGCTGCATGCTGCTCGCGCGCTCAACGTCGCGCCCGAGGATTGCCTGTACGTGGGCGATGCGCAGCGCGACATCCTCGCTGCCCGCGCCGCCAGCATGCCCGTGCTGGTTGCGAGCTATGGCTACCTGGGCCCGGACGACGACATCGTGAGCTGGGCCGCCGATGGCGACCTCGCCACGCCGCTCGACCTGTTGCCGTGGCTGGGGATCGCGCACCAGTGAGCGCGGCATCGCTGACGATCATCGTGCTCGCCGCCGTACTCGTCGGGGCGCTGCTCGGATTCCTGCTGGCCCGCATCGGCCAGCGCACACGACGCGCCGCGCTGCGTGACGAGATCAGCGATCTCGCCGGCGACACGCTGCGCGACAACAGCGACGCCTTCCTCAAGCTCGCGCGCGAGAGCCTGGGTCGCGAACAGACCGTGGCACAGGCATCGTTGCGCGAACGCGAGATCGCGATCGCGCAGCTGGTACAGCCATTGAAGCTGGCACTCGAGAGAACCGATAAACAAGTCGCAGCGATCGAGCGCGACCGGGTCGACAGTTTCGCAACGCTGCGCACGCAGATCGAAAGCATCACCGGCGGACAGGTGGCGTTGCAGCGCGAAACACGCAATCTCGTGACGGCGCTGCGTCGCCCCGAAGTGCGCGGGCGCTGGGGCGAGATGCAGTTGCGCAGGGTGGTCGAACTCGCGGGGTTGTCGGAGCACTGCGATTTTACCGAGCAGCTGCACGTGCCCGGCGAACGCGGCGCGGCGCGCCCTGACATGGTAGTGCACATGCCGGACAACCGTGATCTGGTCGTCGATGCGAAGACGCCGCTCGATGCCTATCTCGAGGCGATCGACGCACCGAGCGAAGAATTGCGCAACGTCGCGCTCGTGCGCCACGCGCAGCAGGTCAACGAGCGGGTCCGGGAGCTCGCCTCGCGCGCGTACTGGGATCAGTTCGCGAGCAGCCCGGAGTTCGCCGTGCTGTTCCTGCCGGGTGACCAATTCCTCAGCGCGGCGCTCGCGCAACGCCCCGAGCTGCTCGACGAGGCACTGGGCAAGGGCGTGATCCTCGCGACACCATCCACGCTGATGGCGGTGCTCAAAGCCGTGGCATACGGGTGGCGCCAGTCGAAGATAGCTGAGAATGCCGAGACGCTGCGCGACCTCGGGCAGGATCTGTATCGCCGCCTTGCAACCTTCGGCGCTCACCTCACCAAGCTGGGGGATCGACTCAACAAAGCGGTGGAGTCGTACAACGGTGCGGTCGGTTCGCTCGAGCGCAACGTGCTGCCTCAGGCGCGCCGCTTCACCGAACTCGGTGTCACGGCGCACCCGCCACTGCCGAATCTCGAATCGATCGAACGCCTTGCGCGCACACCGGATAGCGACCCATGACAATCGACCCCCGAGTCCATCAACCGCACGCCAACGAGTTCGAGGGGCGCGTCGTCGCGATCACCGGTGCCAGTAGCGGCATCGGACGCGCGGTTGCGCTCGCCGCTGCGTCCCACGGCGCCGAGGTCGTGCTCATCGGGCGCAATGCACGCAAGCTGCAGGTGGTGTACGACGAGATTGCGCACCTGAACCGCCGCGAGGCGAGCATCGGTCAGCTCGATCTCGAGAAGGCGGTGGCAAAGGAATACGACGCCCTCGCCGATGCCCTGCTCACGCGATATGGACGGCTCGACGGGCTGCTGCACAACGCGGGATTGCTCGGCACGCTTGCTCCGATCGAACAGTACGACGTGCCCACGTGGTTGCGCGTCCTGCACGTGAACGTCACGGCCGCGTTCGCCCTCACCCAGGTTTTGCTACCCGCGTTGAAGAAATCCGCCGATGCCTCGGTACTGTTCACGTCCAGCGGCGTCGGTCGGCGCGGCCGCGCCTTTTGGGGCGCTTATGCGGTATCGAAGTTTGCAGTCGAGGGTCTGAGCCAGGTGCTCGCGGATGAGCTAAGCGGCAATACCCAGGTGCGCGTGAATGCGCTCAATCCCGGCAAGGTGCGGACGCTCATGCGTCGTGCCGCCTATCCGTCCGAAGACATCGAGACGCTGCCCCTGCCGGAGAGCATCGTCAATCCGTACCTGTTCCTGCTGGGTCCGGCGGCGCGCGGTATGACCGGCCAATCCTTCGACGCGCAGTAGTCAGTCGGCGTCCGGCACATCGCTGCCGGCCGTGGGCGGCTTCATCAGCAGTTCGATCTCTTCGGGTTTGAGTGCACGCGCGCGACCGCGCGGCAGATCGCGCTCGAGCAGCAGCGTGCCGAGACTTACTCGCAACACGCGGCCTACAGTCGCGGCCTGACGCTCGAACAACTGCCGAAGCTCCTTGCCGTTCGCGCCCACCGTGAGCACACGGTACCAGCGATTTGCACCCTCGCCACCAGCGCTCTCGCATTCGAGAACTCGCAAGCGCTGACCGCTGTCGAGCTCGCCCTGCAGGATCGCGGCGATCTGCTGCTCGTCGAGCTGACCGCGCAGACGCAGACGGAATTCGACGGGCAGGCGGCGCACGATGCGCTGCAACTGTGCGGCAAGCGTGCCGTCGGAACTCAGGATCTCCAGCCCGCCATCCATCTGCGGCATCGGGCTCACCGCGATGAAACGCTTGCCCGCGCGACTGGGCAGACGTTCGGCGAGGGCGGCGCGCTCCTCGCCCTCGCGTGGCTCTCGCAAACTCTCGCCCGGCGAGCGATGACACAGGAATACGGTGGGGCGACCCGCGTGACTGCGGATGAGCCGACCGTCGAGGCGGATGTCGTCGC
The DNA here is from genome assembly GCA_039929265.1 of Steroidobacteraceae bacterium. Lineage (GTDB taxonomy): Bacteria > Pseudomonadota > Gammaproteobacteria > Steroidobacterales > Steroidobacteraceae > ZC4RG30. The sequence goes on from JBDSRN010000030.1 coordinate 27,462, forward strand.
CCGCGCGCGCGCGCATGCCGAGTGTGGCGGGCTGGCCGTTGACGCTCAGACGTCCAGCGCGGATCCAGTTCTCCACTTCGCGCCGCGAGCCGAGCCCGGCACCGGCGAGCAGCTTCTGCAGCCGCTCACCCGTGCGCGACTCGGCCATGATTGACGTTCCTTGGGGACTCAGTCGCGATCGACGGGACCGGCGACCAGACCGCCGACGTTGGCCTCGGGCGAGGCGTTCAACTCTTCTTCGTCGCTGCCGTCATCGTCCGAAGAGTCCTCGACGCTGCCGTCCTCGAGCGGGTCGGTACCGATCTGCAGCAGCGGCGCGAGCACCACGGCGTCGAAGCTGCCGGGCAGCTCGAGTTGCGGATCAAGTTCTGCCATTGACTTCAGCTGCGCGAGGGGCGGCAGTTCGTCGAGCGTCTTCAGCCCGAAATAATCGAGGAAGTCGCGAGTAGTGCCCAGCAACTCCGGATGGCCCGGCAGATCGCGATGACCGACGACGCGAATCCAGCTCCGCTCAAGCAGCGTCTTGATGATGTTCGGATTCACGGCAACGCCGCGCACCGCTTCGATTTCCGCGCGCGTGACGGGTTGGCGATAGGCGATGAGCGCAAGTGTTTCGAGCATCGCTCGCGAGTACTTCTGCGGACGTTCGGGCCAGAGGCGCGAGATCTCGCTGGCAAATTCCTTGCGCACCTGGATGCGGAAACCGGCTCCCGTCTCGCGCAGCTCGATGCCGCGACCCTCGTAGTCCGTCTGCAGGACAGTGAGCGCTTCGCGCAGCTGCTCGACGTCAGGGCGCGCATGCTCCTCGAACAGATTCGCTATCTCCGTCACCGTTAGCGAGCGGCCTGCCGCGAGCAGCGCGGCTTCGATCACGTTGCGGACCTGCGTTTCACCCATTGTCTTCAACCTCCGTGGCTGAGTTGTCGGCCACCAGACGCAGGCGATTGGCCGGGTCGGCGGCGCGGACGTGCAGCGGCGCATATGGTTCGGTCTGCACGATGTCGATGAGCCCTTCGCGCACCAGTTCCAGCACAGCGACGAAAGTAATGGCGATGCCCATCTTGCCCTCATGCGGCCGGAACAGCGCCACGAAATCCACGAAGCTGGATTGCTCCAACGCGGCGAGAATATCGCTCATCCGCTCACGCACGGACAAGGTTTCGCGCCGCACGTGATGGTGCGCGAACATTTCGGAACGCGTCGCCACTTCCCTGAAGGCAATGAGCATTTCCTTCAGCGTGACGTCGGGCAGCACCCGCACAACGCGCCGGTCGCTGAACTCCGCGCTCGCGACCCAGTGATCGCGCTCGAGGCGCGGCAGGCGATCCATGTCTTCGGCGGCGCGCTTGTAGCGCTCGTATTCCTGGAGGCGCCGGACGAGCTCGGCGCGCGGATCTTCCTCAAGCCCATCGCCGGGCGCGGCTGCCCGCGGCAGCAGCATGCGCGACTTGATCTCCGCGAGCGTCGCGGCCATCACCAGGTATTCCCCCGCGAGTTCGAGCTGCATCTCGCTCATCAGCTCGATATAGGTAATGTACTGGCGCGTAATTTCGGCGATCGGGATGTCGAGAATACTGAGATTCTGGCGGCGGATCAGGTACAGCAGCAGATCGAGCGGCCCCTCGAACGCATCGAGGAATACTTCCAGCGCCTGCGGCGGGATGTACAGATCGCGCGGCATCTGCGTAATGGGCTCGCCCTGCACCACGGCGAACGGCATTTCACCCTGCTCCGGCGCCGTCGGAACGACACGGGCTTCGGGCGCAGTGTGCGGAACGAGCTTCAGGTCTGGTTTCATACGTTGGGCTTCAGGTGCATGGCGCGACGGACGTCGTCGAGCGTAGCGCGCGCTGCTTCGCGGGCCTTGTCATTGCCGGCCGCCAGCACGCTCGACACCAACTCGGGATTCTCTTCGAATTCCTGCGCGCGGCGACGCATAAGCGTGATTTCTTCCAGCACTTTGTCGATCACGGGTTGCTTGCACTCCAGACAACCGATACCGGCCGTGCGGCACCCCTGCACCACCCAGTCTCGGGTCGGCTGGTTGGAATATATCTTGTGCAGCTCCCATACCGGGCATTTTTCCGGGTCGCCCGGATCAGTGCGGCGGACGCGCGCGGGATCCGTCTGCATCTGTTTGAGCTTCTTCGCGACGCTGTCCGGATCCTCGCGCAGGCCGATGGTGTTGCCGTACGACTTGGACATCTTGCGACCGTCGAGACCCGGCACCTTCGGTGTCGGCGTCAGCAGCACCTGGGGCTCGGGCAGGATGCTGACCCCGGAGCCCTCGAGATAACCGAGCAAACGCTCGCGATCGCCGAGCGTAATGCGGGTGTTGCTCTCCACCAGCGTGCGTGCCTGCTCGAGCGCCGCCTGTTCGCCCTGTTCCTGGAATCTGCGTCGCAGCTGCTTGTACAGGCTGGCGTTGCGGCCGCCGAGCTCCTTCACCGCCTTTTCCGCCCGCGTCTCGAAGTCAGGCTCGCGCCCGTACAGATGATTGAAACGTCGCGCGACCTCGCGCGTGATCTCCACATGCGAAACCTGGTCCTCGCCCACCGGCACGTAAGCAGGACGGTACAGGAGGATGTCCGCGCTTTGCAGCAGGGGATAGCCGAGAAAACCGTAGGTCGCCAGGTCCTTTTCCTTCATGGCCTCCTGTTGATCCTTGTACGTGGGCACGCGCTCGAGCCACCCCAGTGGCGTGATCATCGACAGGAGCAGGTGCAGCTCGGCGTGCTCGGGCACCTGCGACTGAATGAAGATCGTGGCCACGCTGGGATTCAGTCCCGCCGCGAGCCAGTCAATCACCATCTCATGGATGTGGTGCTGGAGCTGCGAGGTGTCCTCGTAACCCGTGGTGAGTGCGTGCCAGTCGGCGACGAAGAAATAGCCCTCGTACTGGTACTGCAGCTCCACCCAGTTACGCAGCGCGCCGTGAAGATTGCCCAGATGCAGCTGACCGGTGGGTCGCATGCCGGACAGCACGCGCTTCCCCTGAATATTCGAACTCATGAACGGCCGATTATACGTAAGCCGAGCGGCCGCTAGTGATCAAAGGGCGCGAGCGAACCCTTGCCCCGCCGCACGATGACCGGCGGCGACACGGCCAGATCGACCACCGTCGTGGGCTCGATGCCGCAATGGCCCGAATCGAGGATCAACTCCAGCTCGCGCTCGAGGCGCTCGCGGATCTCCGCCCCGTCGGTGAGGGGGAGTTCGTCGCCCGGGAGCAGCAAAGTCGAGCTCATCAGGGGTTCGCCGAGCTCCGCCAGCAGCGCGAGCGGCACGGGATGAGCCGGAATTCGCACGCCGATCGTGCGGCGTTTGGCGTGCTGCAGCCGACGCGGGGTTTCGCGTGTTGCCTCGAGCAGAAATGTGTAAGGACCCGGCGTGCAGGCCTTCAGCACATGGAATTGCCAGGTCTCCACCCGCGCGTAGCGAGCAACCTCGCTCAGGTCGCGGCACAGCAACGTGAAGTGATGATGCCTGTCCGCCTGGCGGATGCGGCGCACGCGTTCCAGCGCGTCCTTGTCCCCGACATGGCAGCCCAGCGCGTAGCAGGAGTCGGTCGGATAGGCGATGACGGCGCCCTCGCGCAGCATGTTCACGGCGCTTCGGATCAGGCGCTGCTGAGGGTTGACGGGGTGAATTTCGAAGAACTGGCTCACTTTGGCTATGATACGCGCCCTTTTTTGCCCAACCGGGCAAGGCGTTGTCACCGCAAGCATGCAAGCCGCTCTCGAATTCGCTCCTCTGGTTGTATTTCTCGCCGCCTACTACCTGCGCGATCTGTACTTCGCAACCGGCGCTCTGATGGTGGCCATGGCGGTGATGCTCGTCGCGGACTACGCGCTGCAGCGTCGTGTCCCCCGAATGCATCTGCTCAGCGCCGTGCTGGTGTGGGGCTTCGGCACCGCCACGCTTGTGCTGCGCGATGCCCAGTTCATCAAATGGAAGCCCACGATATTTCTGTGGATCGTCGCGCTGGCGTTTGCGATCAGCGGCGTGATCCGCAGCAAGCCGCTGGCGCAGCGTTTCCTGCAACCCGCCGTCGCCGAAGGCGTCGAACTCACCCTGCAAACCTGGCGGCGGCTCAACTGGCTGTGGGTCGCATTCTACGGCGCCCTGGGTGCTGCGAATCTCTGGGTGGCGCAGCATTTCAGCGAGCGTGTGTGGGTGAACTTCAAGGTGATCGGGCTCACGGTCGTGACGCTCGTGTTCGTCACGGCACAGGCGATCTGGCTCGGGACGCGTGCATCGACCACGAGGACCCCGACGTGAATGGCGCCTTTCCCACCGATCGTGTCGGCAAGCTGCGCGCCTGCCTCATGAACGAATTTGCTCCCCTGCGCCTGGAGATCCGTGACGACAGCGCGAAGCATGCGGGTCATGCCGGTGCGCGGGAAGGCGGGCATTTTCACGTGCAGATCGTGTCCGATCGCTTTCGCAGCCATACGCTTCTGGAGCGCCATCGACTGGTGTATACCGCTCTCGCGGACCTGCTCCGGGGGGAAATTCACGCGCTGTCGATACGCGCCATGACACCTGAAGAATTGTCTGAAGATAATCGTTTAACCAATTGAGATCAAAATGAAATATTGCGGTATTGTGTTAGTGCTGGGCCTCGCGCTGTTGACAGGTTGCAACAAGGCGGGCGACACCAAGCTTGCCGCGGCGGACACTGTCGCGACGGTGAACGGCAAGGCGATCAGTCGCAATACCTTCGAGTTCTACGCCAAGGGCGCTGCGGGCAAACCCTCCTCGGAGCTCACGCAGGAGCAGCGCGCCGGGTTGCTGGACACGCTGATCCGGGGCGAGCTGGTCGCGCAGGCCTACGAGCAGGATACCGCGAAGGATCAGGAGGCCGCCGCCATCCAGGATCTCGCGCGACTCAACGCCATGCAGCAGATCTCCATGCAGCGTTACCTCAAGGATCGCAAGACGACCGAGGCCGAGTTGCGCACCGAGTACGAGACTCAGATCGGGGCGATCTCCAAGCAGGAATACCGTGCGCGCCACATCGTTGTCGCCACGGAAGAATTCGCCCGCAAGCTGGTGGAACAACTCAACAAGGGGGCGAAGTTCGAAGACCTCGCGAAGAAAGAGTCGATGGATCCCTCCAAGGATAATGGCGGCGATCTTGGCTGGTTCACGCCCGAGCGCATGGACAAGTCGTTCGCCGATGCGGTTGCCGCGCTCAAGAAGGGCCAGGTCACGCAGAACCCGGTGCAGACCCGTTTCGGCTGGCATGTCATCAAGCTCGAAGACACGCGCGACACTACCCCCCCGACGTTCGACACGCCGCAGGTGAAGCAGCAGTTGCAGAACATCGTCGAGGCGAAGAAGTTCAAGACGTACACCGACGGTCTGGTGAAGGACGCGAAGGTCGACAAGACGCTTTAATTCGCTGTAGGAAACCAGCGCGCCTCTTGTAGGACACTACCGACAGGAGGCGCGGAGTTTCTCCGATATTGCGACTGGTTCTCAGATCTGAAACTGGTCTGCAGCAGCAATCGTTCCCGGTTGGGCTGCGACAACTTCGGAACGGAGAGCCATGAACGACCACGCAGTGGAGCGACACGGAGCCTCAGACGCAAGGTCTGCTGCGTGGAACGGGTCTCTGCGTCACCACGAGCCGTCCCTCGGCGCGCTGATCGGAAAATCGACAGCCATGCGTTCCCTGTACGACCAGATCGAGCGCGTCGCCCCAACGCGCGCCAGTGTCCTGATCCTCGGCGAAAGCGGCACAGGCAAAGGGATGGTCGCCCAGGCGCTGCATGACCTGAGTCCGCGTGCCGAGCGCCCGTTCGTTGCGGTCAACTGCGGCGGAATTCCCGAGTCACTCATCGAAGCCGAGCTGTTCGGCTACGAGCGCGGCACCTTCACCGGCGCCGTGCGCGCGCATGCTGGCTATTTCGAGCGCGCTGGCGATGGCACGTTGCTGCTCGACGAGATCACCGAGATGCCGCTCGAAATGCAAGCGAAGCTCCTGCGAGTACTCGAGTCCGGGCGCCTGCTGCGGGTTGGCGGGGGCAAGGATGTCGAGCTGCGCTGCTACGTGCTCGCAGCAACCAGCCGCGATCCCCAGACTGCGGTGGCGGAAGGTCGCCTGCGCGCCGATCTGCTGCGTCGCCTGGCGGTGTTTCCGCTGCGTGTGCCGTCGCTGCGCGAACGTGGCACCGACGCAGCACTGCTCGCCCGCAGTTTCCTACGCCGCCTCAACGACGAGGAAGGCACGGACAAACAGCTCTCTTCGGATTCGATCGGCTTCACGACCGAATACGCCTGGCCGGGGAACGTGGGTGAATTACGCAACGCCGTTCAGCGCGCTTTCATTCTCGCCGACGACGAGCTGGATCTGCGCGCGGCACTGGTTCCGGTGACTGCCGATGGCTGCGAGTCGGGCGGCGCGGGCACTCCGGACCGCGACCGGATTCGTGTCACGGTCGGCATGACGCTTGCGCAAGTCGAGCGGGCGATGGTGATCGCAACACTCAAGCGCTGCGGCGGCAACAAGACGCGCACGGCAGCGATGCTCGGGGTGAGCCTGAAGACTCTTTACAACCGGCTCAACGAATACCGCGCCGCGAACATCGCGATGCAGGCCACGCGAAAGCCCTTCACCTCTGCAAGCTTCACCGAATCGGTTGGCTCATGATCCGCGTAGTCATTGTCGACGACCATCCGATTCTACGGTCCGGTGTCCGGGAACTGCTCGAGGCAGACCCGGAGATCAGCGTCGTAGCTGAAGCCGCGAGCGCCGAGGAAGCCTCGCAGCGCCTTACCGATACCGAAGCGGACGTCATGCTGCTCGACATCTCGCTGCCGGGGCAGAGTGGCGTCGATCTGCTGCATCAGCTGCGCAAGGACAAGCCCGGGATCGCGGTGTTGTTCCTGAGCATGTATCCGGAGAACACGTTCGCCGTGCCGCTGCTGCGTGCAGGGGCCAGCGGCTACATTTCCAAGACAGCTCCCCCGGATGAGCTGATCCGCGCCGTGCATATTGCAGGCTGCGGGCAGAAGTACATCGCCCCTGCGGTCGCCGAATTGCTGTGCGCCAATATCGGCTCGCCGGTAGAGCCGTCGCCGCACCTGAAACTCTCGCCGCGGGAGATGCAGATCTTCACGCGCATCGCCAAGGGGCTCGCCCCCTCATCCATGGCGGAAGAACTGAAACTCAGCGTAAAGACCATCGGCACCTATCGCACTCGCATACTGGAGAAGATGGGCCTGTCGAGCAATGCGGAACTCGCGACTTATGCCGTGCGTAACCAGTTGCTGGAGTAGGTAGACACGTCCGGCGGCACTCCCCCGTCGCACGTAGTAGCAGGGCGCAGATCGCAAGGTTTGCGCCCTTTTTTTCATGCCCTGTGGCTGGCCAACAGCTTCTCCAGGCCGCGCTCGTTCAGCACCGCAATACCGAGTGACTCGGCTTTCGCGAGCTTCGATCCGGCGTCACTGCCTGCAACGACGCAGTCGGTCCTTTTCGACACGCTGCCCGCCACCTTCGCGCCCAGCGCCTCGAGTTTCTCCTTCGCGACCTCGCGGCTCATGCCAGCGAGCGTGCCGGTCAGCACGTAGGTCTTGCCGGCGAGCGGCAGCGCAGCGTGCGGTTTGAGCTCGATTGCAGGCCACGTCACGCCGCCCTCGCGCAACTTGCGGATCAGCGCGCGATTGGCCGCCACGGCGAAGTACTGATGCAGATGCCCGGCCACGATGGGCCCCACATCCGGCACTTCCTCGAACTGTCCAGCACTAGCTTCCTGCAGCGCCTCGACGTCGCCGAAGTGCCGTGCAACCGCCTGCGCGGTCGCCTCGCCGACATCCCGGATGCCGAGCGCGAACAGCAGGCGCGGCAATGTCGTGCCTCGGCTCTTTTGGATCGCGTCGATCAGATTCGCGGCGGACTTCTCGGCCATCCGCTCGAGCTGCGCCAGATCCTGCTGGCGCAGCTTGTACAGATCAGCAGGCGATTCCACGAGCTCGCCTGCGATGAGCTGCTCGATAATCCTGTCGCCGAGACCATCGATATCCATTGCGCGTCGGCTTGCGAAATGACGCAACGCCTCCTGGCGCTGCGCGCGGCAGATGAATCCGCCGGTGCAGCGCGCGACTGCCTCATCCGGCAGGCGCTCGACGGGCGAGCCGCACACGGGACATTGCTTGGGCAGCTTCGGCAACTGCGCACCCTTATTACGACGCTCCGGCAGCGCACGCAGCACTTCGGGAATTACATCGCCCGCGCGCCGCACGACCACCGTGTCACCGATGCGCACGTCCTTGCGTTGGATCTCGTCGATGTTGTGCAACGTCGCGTTGCTGACGGTCGCACCGCCCACCAATACCGGCTCCAGTCGTGCGACGGGCGTGAGCGCGCCGGTGCGCCCGACCTGCCAGTCGACATCGCGGAGGACGGTGAGCGCCTCGTCGGCCGGAAACTTGTGGGCGATCGCCCAGCGCGGCGCGCGCGATGCGAATCCAAGCGACTGCTGCGCGCTGCGGTCATTCACCTTGTAGACGACGCCGTCGATCTGGTACGCGAGTGCGCTGCGCCTTTTGGCCATCGCCGCGTAGTACTGCAGACAGCCGGCGACTCCCTGCACGACTTCGATCAGCGGGCTCGTGCGAAGGCCCCACTCACGCAGCTGCGCGAGCATGTCGCTGTGCAGTCCGGGCAACTTGCTCGTCACGACACCGATGCCATAGAAAAAGACATCCAGCGGCCTTGTCGCCGTGATGCGCGCATCGATCTGGCGCAGACCGCCAGCCGCCGCGTTGCGCGGATTCACGAACAGCTTCTCGCCGCGCTCCGTCTGCTGTTCGTTAAGTCGCCTGAACCCCGCGACCGGCATGAACACCTCACCGCGCACCTCGAGTCGCGCCGGCGCACCCTTGCGCAGTCGCAAGGGCAGGCTGCGGATGGTGCGCAGATTGGCCGTGACGTCTTCGCCCTGTTCGCCGTCGCCACGCGTCGCGCCGCGCACGAGCTCGCCATTCTCGTAAAGCAATGAAATCGCAAGGCCGTCGAGCTTGGGCTCGGCGGCATAGCTCACCTCGTCCACTTGCAGCTTGTCACGCACGCGCTTGTCGAAGGCAGCCAGGTCCTCGTCGGTGAAGGCGTTGTCTAGCGACAGCATCGGCGTTTCGTGGCGCACCGCTGCGAAGCTCGCTCCCACCTCACCGCTCACGCGTTGGGTCGGGGAATCGGCCGCCACCAGCTCCGGATGAGTGACTTCCAGCGCACGCAGCTCGACCATGAGCTTGTCGTACTCGCCGTCCGGAACCTGCGGCTCATTTAGCACGTAGTACTGATAGTCGTAATGGCTGAGTTGCGCCCGCAGCTCGGCCGCGCGCGTCTTCACCGCGGGCTTCACGCCGCCGGACCAGTCACCCGGGCGAGCCGCAGCTTGAGCTCGGCAAGTCGTGCTGCAGTCAGCAGGCGACCGAGATCGTCCTGGACGAGCGCGTCGAGCCGATGCGCGAGATCACCCGCGCTCGCCGCCAGCTCCTCGAGTGCGCGCTCCGCCGTCAACGGGCCAGGCAACACGGTGAACAAATTCAGCCCGTGGAAGAACTGCCCATCCATGTTCGGCGGATCGAAGTTGCCGGGACGCGTGAGATTGGCGGCGCTACTGATGACCTGACCATCGTCGAGGGACTGGTGATAGATACCGTAGACGCCGTGCACGTAACCCGTCTCCTCGAGCGCCTCCCGCAGCGAGCGGCCGCCGAAACGTGCCGGCGCCTGTGGCACCACACGCAGCGTGAGGATTTGCCGTTCGCCTTCCACAGGCCACGGGCCAGGCGTACGCGCGGGCGGCGCCTGGTCGACGATTGGCCCGGGCTCCGCCAACGGCGGGTCATCCGTGTCTTGCGCCAGGTCGACCGGACGCACCGACGGGGTCTCGGCGTCGGAGGCGGGCTCATCGTCATCGATCTGGTCGAGCTCCTTCGCGCGCATGTGCGGCAGCTCGAAGTCCGGGCCGAGCGCGGCGTGCAATGCGCGCTGCGCCGGGGGTGTGTCGAAGCTCGGTTCCTGACGCATAGCGCGCACGTCGGAATGCAACTCCGGGGGCGCGTCGCCGCGCGGCAGGCCGCGCCGCGGCTTGCGCATTTCCCACCATGCCAGGCCTGTCAGGAACAGCACCCCGAAAACCAGCAGTGCCCAGCGCAGTTCAGGCATGCGTGCTCAGACGGCGGCGAGTCTTACAGCCTCGTCCACGTCCACGGCGACCAGGCGTGACACGCCCGGCTCGTTCATGGTGACGCCCACGAGCTGAGAGGCCAGCTCCATGGTGGCTTTGTTGTGAGTGATGAAGATGAACTGCACGCGCGTTGCCATCTCACGAACGATATCGCAGAAGCGACCGACGTTGTGCTCATCGAGCGGTGCATCCACCTCGTCAAGCAGGCAGAACGGCGCCGGATTCAGATCGAAGATGGAAAACACGAGCGCGACGGCCGTGAGCGCCTTCTCGCCACCCGAAAGCTGCGAGATCGTGCTGTTACGCTTCCCGGGGGGGCGCGCCATGATGGCGACTCCGGCGGCGAGCACGTCATCACCGACGAGCTCGAGGTACGCATGTCCACCGCCGAACAGCCGCGGGAACTTCTCCTGCAGTCCGACATTGATCCGATTGAACGTGTCCTCGAAGCGCGAGCGGGTTTCCTTGTCGATACGCTTCATCGCCTGCTCGAGCGTATCAAGCGCGTCGGTCAGATCCTTGTATTGGCTGTCCAGGTAGACCTTGCGCTCGCTCTGTTCCTTTAGTTCGTCGATCGCCGCGAGATTCACCTGCCCGAGTTTTTCCAGATCGGCAGTGATGCCAGTAAGGCGCGTCTCCCAATCGGGCACGGCAGCCTCCGGGGCGAGCGCGGCGAGCAGTTCGGCAAGTTCGAACCGCGTGGCGGCAAACTGCTCGGCGAGTGATTCGCGCCGCACGCGCGATTCCTGGGCGGCGAAACGTGCCTGCTCCATCGCGCCACGTTCGCTCGCCACGCGCTGCTCGGCGGCAACGCGCTTCTCGTCGAGCGCGCGCAAGTCGGTCTCGACGCCTTCGAGCGCGCGGCGCGCGGCGGCGAGCTCACCTTCGGAATCCAGGCGCCGGCTCAGCAACTCGTTGAGGCGGGCTTCGAGCTCCCGGATCGGCGTATCGCCGTCGCGCAGCTCGACCTCGAGATCGTCGTGTCTGATCTGCAGCGCAATGCGCTGCTCGTGCATGCGGCTCAACGACCACGCCATCGAACTGGCGGTGGAGCGCCGGCCCTCGAGCTGGATGAGAATCTCGCGCGCACGTGCCTGCGCCTGCTGAGCTGCAGCGCGCGCCTGGGTCGCGGCGGCGCGCAGCTCCTCACGCTCGCCCTCGAGCCCACGGCGGCGCTCGTCGAGCCGCTCGAGTTCCAGCGACGCCTGCTCGAGTTGCGCAGCGGCGCGACGCAACGCTTCCTGCGCGCGACCGGTCTCGCTGTTGACCTCGAGCGCTTCGATGTCCAGTCGTTCGCGACGCAGTGCCGATTCTTCGGATCGCGCGCGCGTGGCTTCCAGCTGACCCAGCGTGCTGACGTGCTCGCGATGCGCCACCTGGATGCGGGTCTGGATCGCATCGCGTTCCTGCTCCGCCTCGGTGACCGAGGCGCGCAGACGTGCGAGCTGATCGTCGAGGTGGCGGGCCGCGGACTCGCGCGTGCCCAGCGTCGTACGCAGTGTCTTGAGGCGATGTTCGCGCTCGATGACGCCCGCGCGCGCATCGGCACCGCGCGTTACGCGCAGCCAGTCGCGACCGATCCACTCGCCCGTCGCCGTGACGATGGACTCGCCATCGGCGAGCGACGCGCGTGAGTGCAGCGCCTGCGCAAGCGAATCCGACGTGCGCACGCGCGCCAGGCGTCGCAGCACCGCCACCGGGCCCTGCAACTTTGCGGCAAGCGAATTCTCGCCAGGGTCAGCCACGGGTACGCCCGGCTCGACCAGCATGAGGTCGCCGTTGCCCAGATTCGCCAGCGCGGTGGTGAATTCGTCCAGATTGTCGACGCACACTGCTTCCAGATAGTCGCCGAGCACTGTTTCCACCGCACGTTCCCAGCCCGGCATCACGACGAGGCTCTGGGCCACACGCGCGCGCGCATCGAGCTCGCTCGCCTTCAGCCAGCCGGTGGCCTCCCGATCGGCCGCCCCAAGCGCAGCTTTCTGCAGAGCATCCAGCGACATGAGCTCCGTACGCGTCGTCTCGCGCTCGGCACGCGCCGCTTCGATGCGTGCCTCGGCGCTCAACTGATCGGCGCGCAGGCGCTGCAGATCGTCGAGCACGGTGCGAAGCTGGGTTGCAAGTTGTGCGCTGCCCTGACGCGCGCTGGACTCGCGCTCGCTCAGTTCCTGGAGCGCCACGCTGGTATCGGAGGCCAGTAGCTGATCGCGCTCGATCGCGAGGCGATCCGCGTGCGCATGCAGACGGCGCAATTGATCTTCGAGCTGCTCGATGCGTGCGCGTTCGACCTGCGTGGTCTGCTGCGTGCCACCGAGCATGCGGTTGAATTCTTCCCAGCCCTGCTGCCATTCCTGCAGTGTCTGGTCCGCAGCACCGAGCTCGCTGGCGCGCGCGGTCTCGGTGCCTTGCGCGGCCGCGGCACCCGGCGTCAGCTCGGCGATCTCGGCCTCTAGACGCACGCGCTCTGTCTCGTCGCGCTCGATCTGCCCGCCCAGCTCGGCGAGCACAGAGGTCGCCTGCGCGAGTTCCGAGCGCTGCCGCTCGCGCAACTCGCGCGTGTGCTGCAGCGACTGTTCGTTGCGGACGACTTCCGCGCCCAGCTCGTAGTACCGGCCCTGCACGGTGGCCAGGCGCTCGCCTTCGGTCGTATGGTACTCGCGCTGCTTGTCCACTGCCGCTTCGGCGCTGCGCTGCTCGGCGAGGGCCTGCTGCATCTGCAGTTCGCGCTCGCGCACGGCACGGTCGGTGACTTCCGCACCGCTGTCGATGTCGCGCAGCTTCAGCGCCAGCAATTCAGCGCCAAGCCGCCGCTCGGTGTTCTTGAAGTCCTGATACTTGCGCGCCGTGGTTGCCTGGCGCGTTAGATGCCGGATCTGTTTCTCGACCTCGTCGCGCACGTCCTGGAGGCGCTCGAGGTTCTCACGCGTTTCGAGCACACGTGACTCGGTTTCCCGGCGGCGCTCCTTGTAGCGCGAGATCCCCGCGGCTTCCTCGACGAACTGCCGCATGTCGTCGGCGCGCGCTTCGATGACACGCGAAATCATGCCCTGTTCGATGATCGCGTAGCTGCGCGCGCCGAGGCCGGTGCCGAGGAACAGCTGCGTGATGTCCTTGCGGCGGCAACGTGCGCCGTTGATGAGGTAGGTGGAGCTGCCGTCGCGCGATACCTGGCGCTTCAGGGAGATTTCGTTGTACCCGGCATAGGTGCCACCGATCTTGCCGTCGGAATTGTCGAACACCAGCTCGACAGAGGCGCTGCCCACAGGCTTGCGCGCGCTGGAACCGTTGAAGATGACATCCGCCATGGAGTCGCCGCGCAGATGGCGCGCCGACAGTTCACCCATGACCCATCGAACCGCATCGATGACGTTGGATTTGCCGCAACCGTTCGGACCGACGACTCCCGTCAGATTCGATGGAAACTGTACCGTCGTGGGATCGACGAAAGATTTGAATCCGGCAAGCTTGACCTTGGTCAATCGCATCGTTGGTCAATCCCCAGCGGCATGGCCGCGTATGCGGCGCTTAGTGTAGATTAAAAAGATCATGAGTACTTCACCGAAGATGACGCTCGAAACATTTCCGAATCCTTCGCCGGATCGCGACTATACGATCAGGATGACGATTCCGGAATTCACTTGTTTGTGTCCGAAGACCGGCCAGCCGGATTTCGCGACGATTGACCTCGAATACGTGGCCGATCGCCAGTGTGTCGAGCTCAAATCCCTGAAGCTGTACATCTGGTCATTTCGTGACCGCGGCTGCTTTCACGAGGCGGTCACCAACGAAATGGCGGATATGCTCGCCGGCGCCACGACGCCGCGCTTCCTGCGGCTCACGGCGAAGTTCAACGTGCGCGGCGGGATTTACACTACTGTGGTCGTCGAGCGTGGCCAGGCCGGCTGGCAGCCCGTCCCGGTAGTTAACCTACCTTGACTGTACACACGGAATCGCGTCGGTATAATCCCGCGTCTTTCGATCCGGGGGGTGTCCCGGAATGCCTGACTCAGGAGCGCACGATGGCGGCGAAGAAAACCGCGACCAAGGCCAGTAGGCCCAAGAAATCCGTAGTGGCGGCGCGTCCTCCTGCGCGCAAACCGGCCCCCCCGGCACGCAAGCCGGCACCCGCTGCGAAACCGAAAGCTGCCGTCAAGGCGGCTCCGGCTCGCAAGACAGAAACCCTCAAGCCTGTAGAGAATCCCATAGCGAACAATCCGACTCCGCCCGCTCGTGAGCGGGCCACGCAGACGACTCGCAGCGCCCCGGTGAACGAAGTCGAGGATGGCGAATCCGGCGATCCGGGCAGCCTGCTGGCTGGCCCGCGCAACGTACAGCCCTATGTCGCCAAGCGCGGCGAGCAGTACATGAGCAAGCAGCAGACGGAGCATTTTCGGCAGATCCTGCAGAGCTGGAAACAGGACCTCATGGTCGAGGTCGATCGCACCGTCTCGCACATGAAGGACGAAGCTGCGAACTTCCCGGATCCGAACGATCGCGCGACTCAGGAAGAAGAGTTCAGTCTCGAGCTGCGCACGCGGGATCGCGAGCGCAAGCTCATCCGCAAGATCGAGGAAGCGATCAAGCGTCTCGAAGATGGCAGCTATGGCTACTGCCTCGAGACGGGCGAAGAGATCGGCATCAAGCGACTCGAAGCCCGACCCGTCGCGACGTTGAGCCTCGAAGCTCAGGAACGCCGCGAACGCCGGGAGAAGCAGTACGGCGACCGGGACGATCGTTACCGCTGAGGCTGCCGCCGGACCGGTGCGCTATCGCGGCCGGTTCGCACCCTCTCCTACCGGGCTCTTGCACATCGGCTCGCTGGTCACTGCACTGGCGAGCTTTCTCGATGCGCGGGCGAATCGCGGTGCCTGGCTGATACGAATCGAAGACCTTGACGTCGCGCGCATCGTGCCAGGCGCGACGGATGCCATCCTGCGCACCCTGGAACGGCTGGGCATGCAGTCAGACGAGCCTGTCCTGTTCCAGAGCCAGCGTATCGACGCCTATCGCGACGCATTGCGGACGCTGCGGGTTCGCGGACTCGCCTACGACTGCAGCTGCACGCGCAGCGAGCTCGCGGGGGATGGCAGTGTCTATCCCGGCTACTGCCGCGGCGGGTCGCGCCACGTCGGCCCGACGGCAACCCGGTTCCGAACCACTGGCGGAGCGATCCGGTTCACGGATGTCGTGCGAGGACCCCAGGTGCAACCCGTCGAGCAGCTCGGCGACCCAGTGATCCACCGTCGGGACGGCATTGCCGCTTATCAGCTCGCCGTGGTGATCGACGATCAATTCCAGAACATGACGCACGTGGTGCGGGGAGATGATCTGCTGCCGAGCACGGGCTGGCAGATACTGCTGCAACAGGCACTCGGATATGCGACTCCGGACTATCTGCATCTGCCACTCGTGGTCGAAGCAGATGGCAGCAAGCTCTCCAAATCCCGTCATTCCCTCCCGGTCGACGCACTGGATCCCGCGCAGGCTCTGCGGCAGGCATTAGTCCTGCTGCAGCAAAGGCCCGACCTCGCCCTCGAAAATGCTCCGGTCCCCGAACTACTTCGATGGGCAATCGCGAACTGGAATGTCTCCGCATTGCAGGGAAAACACCTACTGCCTCTCTAACACACTGACGACCAGCGCAAATTATGGTTGGGTTATACGGCTGACAGGACTACTGTAGATCCGTCCGGAGTTCGAAACTCGTACGAGGGGTCGTCGATGAGTGAACCACGGGTTATAAAAAAGTATCCCAACCGTCGTCTCTATGACACGGTCGAGAGTCGTTACATAACGCTGGCAGATATTCGTCGTCTGGTGGTCGAACGCATCGACTTCCTGGTCATCGACAAGAAATCCCAGGACGACATCACCCGCACCATCCTGCTGCAGGTGATTTCAGAACAGGAGCAGCGCGGTGATCCGTTGATGAATCGCGATTTCCTGTCGCAGTTGATCCGCACGTACGGTGGCGCGACACAGGGCGTGATCGGCAGTTACCTGGAACAGAGTCTCAGGATGATTTCGTCCCAGCAGCGGGAGTTGAAGGAACGAATCAAGAGCGTCACGGGCCTGGAATCCATGGAGGCCGTGAGCGCACTGGCGGAGAAGAACTACCAGCGCTGGCGCAGTGTGCAGGACGAGATCTTTCGCACGCTGATGGGCGTCGTGAATCGCGGGCGATCTGAACCCGCCGAATCCGAATCCCAGCGTTCGCGCAGCACGATGTAGTAACGAGTCGGAACGCGGCGTCGCTGTGCGAGCGACGCCGCATCATTATGGTCGGCTCAGCCGTCGACGCTGCGCATGGACAGGCGCACACGACCCTGACGGTCGACCTCCAGCACCTTCACGCGCACCACGTCGCCCTCGTTGAGCTTGTCGCTCACGCGCTCGACGCGCTCATCGGAGATCTGCGAGATGTGCACGAGACCGTCGCGACCCGGAAGTATCGTGACGAACGCACCGAAGTCCATCAGGCGCGCGACCTTGCCCTCGTAGATACGACCCACTTCGACGTCAGCCGTGATCAGCTCGACGCGACGCTGGGCTTCGCGCCCTGCCTTGCCGTCGACCGACGCGATCTTTACGGTGCCGTCGTTCTCGATGTCGATGGTGGTACCGGTCTCTTCCGTGATCTGACGGATGACCGCCCCGCCCTTGCCGATGACGTCGCGGATCTTCTCCGGGTCGATCTTCAGCGTGATGATCGACGGCGCCCACTCGGACATCGTGCTGCGGGTCGTGTTGATGACCTTGTTCATCTCTTCGAGAATGAACAGGCGGCCTTCCTTCGCCTGGCTGAGGGCGACCTTCATGATATCGGGCGTGATGCCCTCGACCTTGATGTCCATCTGCAGCGCGGTGATGCCGTTGGCCGTTCCGGCCACCTTGAAATCCATGTCCCCGAGATGATCCTCGTCGCCGAGGATGTCCGTGATGACTTTGAAGCGCGCGCCATCGAGCACGAGCCCCATGGCCACACCGGCGACCGGCGCCTTGATCGGCACACCCGCGTCCATGAGCGACAGGCTGGTGCCGCACACGCTCGCCATCGAGCTCGAGCCATTTGACTCGAGGATTTCGGACACGACGCGGATGACGTATGGGAACGTGCCCGGCTCCGGCATCACAGCCGCGATGCCACGACGCGCGAGGTTACCGTGACCGACCTCGCGGCGCTTGGGCGAACCCATCATCCCGGTCTCACCCACCGAGAACGGAGGGAAGTTGTAATGCATCATGAACGGCTCGCGGCGTTCGCCTTCGAGCGCGTCGATGATCTGCGCATCGCGCGTGGTGCCGAGCGTGACCGTGACCAGCGCCTGCGTCTCGCCGCGCGTGAACAGCGCCGAGCCGTGGGTACGCGGCAGCACACCGACCTTCACTTTGATCGGACGCACCGTCTTGAAATCACGTCCGTCGATGCGCGGCTCACCGTTGAGGATGCGTTCGCGCACGATGTCGCTCTCGAGCTTGTGGAAGTCGTTCTTGATCTGCTCGGAAACACCCTTGGTCGTCTCAGGGGTGACAAGCGCTTTTGCGACCTCCGCCTTGATCTCGCCGATCCTGGCGTAGCGCGTCTGCTTCTCGGTGATGCGATAGGCCTCGGCGATCTTCACCTTGGCATGCGTCGCGACCGACGTCGTGACGTTCGCGTCCCCGGTGGCGGGCTTCCAGTTCCACTTCGGCTTGCCAGCTTCCTTCACGAGCTCATTGATCGCGTCGATCGCGACCTGCATTGCCTTGTGACCGAACACGACGGCGCCGAGCATGACTTCTTCGGAGAGGCCATCGGCTTCGGACTCGACCATCAGCACGGCTCCGGCAGTGCCGGCAACGACGAGATCGAGCTGCGATTCCTGCTGATCCTTGCGCGAAGGATTCAGCGTGTACTGACCGTTGAAGTAGCCCACGCGCGCGGCCCCGATCGGGCCGGCGAACGGCACGCCCGCGATCGACAGCGCAGCCGAGGCACCGATCAGCGAGGGAATGTCTGAATCGATGTTCGGGTCGAGCGAGAGGACGGTCGAGACGACCTGAATCTCGTTGAAGAATCCGTCAGGGAACAGCGGACGGACCGGTCGATCGATGAGGCGCGAGATCAGAGTCTCTTTTTCGCTGGGGCGACCTTCGCGACGGAAGAAACCGCCCGGGATGCGACCCGCGGCATAGGTCTTTTCCTGGTAGTTGACGGTGAGCGGGAAGAATTCCTTGCCCGGCACGGCTTCCTTGCGCGCGACTGCAGTGACGAGACAGACGGTGTCGCCCATTGACACCAGCACTGCGCCATCAGCCTGGCGCGCGAGTTCGCCGGTTTCGATCGTTACCGTTTGCGAACCAAATGAAAAAGTTTTTTTGACAGCAGTCACACGTGATCCTTGGGTGCGGAGTCCGGCTTATTCCGGATCCGAAAAACACGAGGGCCGCTCGTTGCTACGGCGGCCCTTGATTAACTCAGCGGCGCAGACCCAGCCGCTCTACCACTTCCTGGTATTTCTGCGGCTTGGTGGACTTGAGGTAGTCGAGAAGCTTGCGACGCTGGTTGACGAGCTTCACCAGCCCGCGTCGCGAAGAGTGGTCGCGCTTGTGCGCGGCGAAGTGCTCACCCAGTCCGTTGATACGCTCGGACAGCAGTGCAACCTGCACCTCGGGCGATCCCGTGTCGTTCGGATCGCGGCGGTACTGTTCCAGCACTCCGCCCTTCTTTTCAGTCGATAACGCCATTGTCCGAGCCCTTTTTGAAAGCGCGGCATTCTAACCGCAGACCCCTCACCTCTCAAGACAAATCAAGGTGATATCCAGTTTATTCGTGCCGGTTGAAGAGCCGGCTCGGTCGCAACGTACCCGTGGCGTCGAGTTCGCCTAATCCGAAAAATCCGCTGTCAGCTTCGTACAGCTTCACCCTGCCCGGAGGCCCGCCAGCGACCCCTCCCAGCGCCTGACCTTGCCGCAGACGCGCCGCGGACGGGCTATCGACCTCCACGCCGGGCAGTTGCGGCAGCGCCGCGTCGGCCGGTACGAGGGCGGCCGCGACACTGGCGGCGGTCACCGCTTCGAGTCTCAGCATCGGAAACTCGGCGAACGGCTCAACATACTCGCGGCGCAGCGCCACAACATGCCCACACGTGCCCAGCACGCGCGCCAGATCCTCCGCCAGCACCCGGACATACGTGCCCTTGGAGCACAGCACCCGCCAGCTCAGCTCGTCACCCTCGACACGCTGCAGTTCCAGCGAAGCGATGTCGATACTGCGCGGGACACGTTCGACCTCGATACCCTTGCGGGCCAGTTTGTACAGCGGCTGACCCTGCTGCTTGATCGCCGAGTACATCGGCGGAATCTGCGAGCTCGAGCCCAGGAAGCGGGTCGCCCCGGCCTCGATTGCGGCAGCATCGAGCGCCGGGACCGGGATGCGTTCGACGATCTCGCCTTCGCGATCGCCGGTGGCACTGCGCTCGCCGAGCCGCACGGTGAAGGTGTAGCACTTGCGACCCTCGAGCAGGTCCCCCGCAATCTTGGTCGCCTCGCCGAGGCAGAGCGGCAACATGCCGCTCGCGAGCGGATCGA
>JBDSRN010000031.1:0-10516 GCA_039929265.1 Steroidobacteraceae bacterium
CGGGGCCAGAGCACGCTGAACTCGCGCTCAACCGTGGGATTCGACTGTGGCGTGCCGAGCCCCAGCCGTCCGCTGGCGCCGAATGCGCTCATTCGATCTGCGCCGCGCGCCGCAGACCCTCGATCATCGAGGACTTGAGCAGATGCGCGCGACACCGATCGGGATCTGCCGCGACGGCCTGCAGGTCCGCAAGGCTCTGACGGCGCCGATCCGCGTCGCGTTCCTGCATGCGGGCGCGATTGCGGTCAGCCTGCGCGAGTATCTCCTCCGCGGCAACCGGCCGGCGGCGCCGCTCGTAGCGATCGAGCAGCGGCGGCAGCATGCCACAGCGCAGGTCGCTCCAGGATTGGGCGATCGTACTCGCGAGTTCGAACGCGTCGTGGATTCCGCCGTTCATACCCATGCCGCCACTCGGGCTGTTGATGTGAGCGGCATCGCCCGCGAGCAGCACGCGCCCGACGCGATACCGGGCGACCACGCGCTTGTGGAGTCGATAGGCACGCGACTCGAGCACATCGTAGGGACGCTCGCGCGGCACGACGCGCTGCAGTTTGCGCTCGATCGACTCGGGACGCATGGCGTCTTCGAGCGACTCGCCGGCATCGGGATACAGGCTGCAACGCCAGACGTCCGGCAGACGCAGCAGACTGAACGTGCCGCCGTCGAACCACACGTAGTTGACGTTCGACAGACCTTCCAGGTGCTCCTGGAACGCAAACGCCGTCGTCGCGAGAATCGTCTGCTCGGGATAGGTGGAGCCTTCGAACTCGAGCCCCAGCGTTTCCCGGATCACGCTGCGCGCGCCGTCTGCGCCGACCACCAGCGTACCCTTGAGCTGGCACGCGGTGCCGTTGCTATCGGCCGATATCGTGACGTCCTGCGCGCCCTCGACGAATCCCGTCGCGCGCGTCTCCCACTGGATCTCCACAAGGGGGGACGCGACGACGCGATCGAGCAGCGCGGCACACAGGCGATGCTGCTCGCACTGCAAGCGATAGGGATGGCGCGTTTCCTGCCGCAACACCCCGAGATCGAAAACTGCACGTTCACCGGTTTCGTGCAGGCGGATCTGCCACGTGGGGCACTTGCGACCCTGTGCAAGCAGCTCGGCGGTGATTCCGGAGTCCTCGAGCATGTCGAGTGTCGGTGGATGGAAAGTCGAAGCGCGCAGGTCACGGGCGAGCACGGGCTCGGACTCGAGCACCGTGCTCGGAATCCCCGACGCCGCGAGACGCAACGCCAGCGTGAGTCCCACCGGACCGGCACCGACGATGACAACCTGCGGCTCGCCCATTGATCGCGCGGCTCAGCTCTCGCGCAGCCCGAGGCGGGGCAGGCGCGGCGGATCGATCGGTATGGTCGTCGTCTTGAGCTCCGTGAAAAACTCGACGCTGGAGGTGGCTCCGTCACGACCCACACCGGACTGCTTGTATCCGCCGAATGGCGCCCGCAACTCCCGTACGAGCGTCGTATTGACCCAGATGGTACCTGCGCGAATCTCGCGCGAGCAGCGCATCGTCACATTGAGGTCATCCGACCACACATAGGCGACAAGGCCGAATGCCGAGTCGTTCGCGATCGCAATCGCTTCATCGAGGGTGTCATAGGCAAGAAATGTCGCGAACGGTCCGAAGATCTCTTCGCGACAGATGCGGCCTGTGTTGTCGCCTGCGAGCACCGCGGTAGGTTCGACATACCAGCCTCGGTCGAAGCCGGGTGCACGGCGCCCGCCGGTCAGGAGCTTCGCACCGTCCTGTCGCGCGACGTCGACATAGGACAGGACGCGTTCGTAGTGCTCCTTGAAGCAGAGCGGCCCGAGTTCCGTCGCGGCGTCGAGCGGATCGCCGATGCGGATCTGCTTCGCGCGAGCGACGAAAGCATCGATGAATCGTCCGGCCAGCGAGCGCGGCAGCAGGATGCGCGAACCCGCGAGACACTGCTGACCGTTGTTTGTGTAGATACCGGCAAGTGCACCGTCGAGCGCACGTTCGAAGTCCGCGGATTCGTGCACGATGTTCGCGCTTTTGCCGCCGAGTTCGAGTACGCAAGGCTTCAGGTGACGGCCGGCCGCTTCCATGATCGAAGCGCCCGTACGCGTGCCACCGGTGAAACCCACCATGTCGATGCCAGGATGCACGACGAGCGCGGCGCCGGTCACCGTGCCGCGACCGTTCACGAGGTTGACGACCCCGGGCGGCAGGCCAGCCTCGTGCAAGATCTCCACCATCCGCAACATCGACAGTGGCGTGTACTCGGAAGGTTTCAGCACGCAGGTATTGCCGAATGCAATGCACGATGCAACGCGCATCGACGCGAGCGCGAGCGGCGCGTTCCACGGTGCGATGAGCGCGGCGACACCCTTCGGTTCGCGTGTGACATAGGTGAGATAGCCGGTGAGACCCGTGTAGGTCTCGCCCGACGTCGTGCTCGCCACCTCGGCGAAGAATTCGAAGTTGCGCGCAGCCCGACCGATCTGTTCCTTGACGCGAGCAATCGGCAGACCCGCGCACAGCGTTTCGAGATACGCGAGCTCCTCGCAATGCGTGAGCAGCATGTCGCGGATGCGATAGAGGATGTCCTTGCGCTCATCGAGCGGCAGGCGCGGCCACGGGCCACGGTCGAACGCTTCCCTGGCCGCACGCACCGCGGCGTCGACTTCCGCGTCGTCTGCCTGCTGCAGCGTCGTGACCTGCGCTTCGGACGCTGGGTTCAGGATGTGGATGTCCCCCGCGCTCGGTCTCGCCGGCACGCGTCGTCCGGCTATGAGGCTCGTGACGCGCGATTCGACCGCGGCAGAGTTTGAAGATGAGGTCCGCAATTGGTTGGACATGGGCTCCGGCGCTCCCGTTCGCCGATGAAATCGTATGCTTCGCGCGCGATGCCGCGATGGAAATCATTTTGCCCGCACTGTGAGATTCCTTCACAATCGGTTGCGTGGAGCGACTCCCATCCATGCTGACGCTGCAGGCATTCGAGGCTGCAGCCCGCCACGGCAGCTATTCGCGCGCCGCGGTTGAATTGAACGTTACGCACGGTGCCATCAGTCATCGAATCCGTGAGTTGGAGGAACGTCTGCACATGCGTCTGTTCCAGCGTGTCGGCCACAACATGGAGCCCACGCGCGAGGCTGTCACGCTGCTCGCGCAGGTGCGGCAGGCCATGGCCACGCTGCAGCTCACATTTCCCGACAAGGCGCGTCGCCAGGACACGAAGCTGGTCATCAGTGTGCATCCCGCGTTCGCGACGCGTTGGCTCATTCGCCGGATCGATGGCTTCCTTGCCGAGCACCCGAAGCTCGTCATGGAAGTCCGGACTACCGCCGACCTGGGCGATTTTCTCGCACCCGGCATCGACATCGCGGTGCGCTACGGCACGGGCGCATGGCCCAACGCCACATCGGATCCGCTGTGCGACGAGCGGCTTTTCCCGGTCTGTGCGCCGCAGTATCGCGCGCAGCATCGGTTGCGGAGGCCCGCGGATCTCAATCGCTGCCGGCTGCTGCGTCACCTGTGGCAGCCGTGGTCGCCCTGGCTCCAGGCAAGCGGCCTCGCGCTGCGAGAACCGACGGTCGGCCTCGTGCTTTCCGATTCCTCGATGGTGCTCGAAGCGGCGGAGGCTGGGCAGGGCGTTGCGCTTGCGCGCAGCCTGTTTACGCGCGATGCGCTTGAGAACGGCACCCTCGTACGCCTGTTCGAACTGCAGATGCCGGAAAAGAACGGGTACTTCGCCGTCTGGCGGGCGGGCACGACGCTCAGCGGTGTGGCGGATCTCTTTCGCGTATGGCTCAAACAGGCGCTACAAGCGCCGGTCGTCGTCGTGGCGCCAGTTGTTGCGGATTCATCGTCCTCACGTCGGGTCCGCCGACCTGCTCGCACTGCTGACCGCAAACTCTGATATGCAGCGTTGCGCTCCGCACTCATTCAATGGCGTGTTGGAATTCTTCCCCGGAGTATTGACGATGACGGACACTCTACCCAACCGCCTCAGCGTAGATCCTCGCAGTAAATATCACGACGCAGCGTTGCTGGCACGCGGCGTCGGTATCCGCTTCAACGGCGTCGAGCGCAACAATGTAGAGGAATACTGCGTGTCCGAAGGCTGGATCCGAACCGCGGTCGGCAAGGCGCTTGATCGCAAAGGCCAGCCGCTGACGATCACGCTGAAAGGCAGCGTCGAACCCTATCTCAAGGATCCGTCGACTGCCGCGACTTAGCGCTTTTTCATCTTCCCCAGCCCGAACGCCCGCGGCGGTTTGCGATGGTGCGTAGCTGACCAGCGTCGCTTCCTCACCCTGACCGGCGAAGAACACATCTGTGAAGCCCGCAGGCACGACGATCCTGGGAATCTGGAAGAACGGCGTGATGCCGTCCAGGCTGAACTCCCCAACGTTCGGGCCGAGCAGCTTCGGCGCAAGATTGCCCAGTTGACGGCGCCGCAGGGCGTGTCACGCCTCCCGTTTGGCCACGATCAGTGGAGCGACTTTGCGCACGAAACCGTTGCCGCGAATCCAGCGACTCACACCAACCTGGAATAATCAGTGAGCGAGGGAGGCGCGCGCCTACATCGCCCCCGCCACCTGCATGATCTCCACGCGCTCGCCGCCGCGACCCGTCAGGTAAATGCCGCGTGCGCCTTGGAACGGCGGGCAAAGGTTTGAGGCCACTTCGGTGAACGGCTGCTTGGCCTCGGTCAAAGCGCTCTTTACGCGATTGATGTTGCGGGTGGTGAGTGTGCAGACGTTTACGCCGGCGGCAAAACAGCCGGGTGCGGCGGGGCGTCGCGGGGTGTTGGCCGCAAGCTCGTCGATCTGTATCGCGCAGTACTCGGTCGCGCGTACCGCGGACATGCGCGAACCGCCGCGTCCCTTGATCTCCATGCGCATCGTCATACCCAGCGTGCGTTGATAGAAGTCGCGCGTCGGCTCGTAGGGCGTGGTATTCAAGGTCACGATAAACAACGGTCCCACGTTGTTGACACCAGCCGAGATCAGCTTGTCGAGCTGCATGTGCTGGGTCATGTACAGCGGTTCACCCGATGGGCCCTTGAACTGCGCGGCGCGATAGAGGGGCTGACCATCGGGCGCGTTCGCCAGGCCGGGACCGCCGGTGTGGACGAAGGGCAGGCCCTGCAACTGCTTGACGATATCGTCCGGAGACTTGATGTGGATTTCGAGGGCCATCCAGCCGAGCGTGCTCTGCAACGACGTCTCCTGGAAATCCTTGCCGAGCTCGACCATACGAATCATTCCCCGGTTGAAGCCCGGGGGGCCCACTACCGCCGCGCCGCGTCCTGCCATCGCGGGAACCCCCCACAGCGTGGCGGTCTCCTTCGGAATCTTTCCCTGCCAGTGAGTCACGTAGCCGAAGCCCCGATGGTAGGCCTCGAGGCTCTGCGCAAGGTTGATGACCGACAGGGTGCCCGCGCCCACAGCGGATACCAGCGTGGCGGGATCACCCCAGGGTGCAACGGCTGGTTCTTCAGGCGCAGCGGCGCGCGCGATCTGAGTGGAGGCGAATGCCATGCCGGCCGCGGATTGCAACAGCACGCGACGATTGATGTCGATCTTCATAGCCCTGTCTCCTGGTAGTTCTTTCATTCTAGCTCAGAACGCGTTGTGGCCAGTCAGATGCCGGCCGATGATCAGCGCGTGCACGTCCTCCGTGCCCTCGTATGTATTTACCGTTTCAAGATTCTGCGCATGTCGCATCACCGGGTATTCCGCGGAGATGCCGTTGCCGCCCAGCATGTCGCGCGCGACGCGTGCGATGGCCAGCGCCTTGCGGCAGTTGTTTCGCTTCATCAGCGAGATCGATTCGGGCCGCAGTTTGCCATCATCCATGGCGCGGCCGAGAGCGAGCGCACCCTCCAGGCCGAGACTGATTTCCGTGGCCATGTCGACGAGCTTGACCTGCACCAGCTGCCGCGCGGCGAGTGGTCGGCCGAAAATCTGGCGGTCCGCAACGTAGGTGCGCGCGGCTTCCAGGCACGATTCGGCGGCACCTATCGCACCCCATGCGATACCGTAACGCGCACGATTGAGGCACGAGAACGGACCCTTTAGCCCACTTGCATTCGGCAGTCGCGCGTCTTCCTTCACGAACACGTCGTCGAGCACGAGTTCGCCGGTGATCGATGCGCGCAGCGACAATTTGCCGTGGATCTTCGGCGCAGAGAAGCCCGTGGTGCCGCGCTCGACGAGAAAGCCCGCGATCCGGTCATCGAGCTTCGCCCAGACCACCGCGACATCCGCGATAGGCGAATTGGTGATCCACATCTTCGCGCCACTGATCCGATAGCCTCCATCCACTCGCCTCGCGACCGTACGCATCGCCCCGGGATCCGAGCCGCCGTCAGACTCGGTGAGGCCGAAGCAGCCGATGAGCTCGCCACGCGCCATGGGGGGCAGATACTTCTGGCGCTGTGCTTCCGAGCCGAACTCATGGATGGGATGCATTACGAGCGAGGACTGCACACTCATCGCGGAGCGGTAGCCGGAATCGACCGCTTCGACCTCGCGCGCCACGAGCCCGTAACCGACATAACTGCCGTCGGATCCGCCGTATTTTTCCGGCAGCGTGCTGCCGAGGAGACCCATCGCGCCCATTTCGCGCATGATCGCGGGATCAAACGTCTCCGACAGATAGGCCTGCGCAACCCCTGGCAGCAGGCGGCCGACGGCAAACTCGCGCGCGGCCTCCGCGATCAGGCGTTCTTCGGCGGTCAGCCGTTCCTCGAATCCCAGCAGATCCCGGGTGCCCGGTGTGCCACGGCGTTCAGCGTTCATTGCAACTCCAGGTTGATCTTTCGATGCTCAAGACTTTAACCGTCAACAGTGTTGAGCAGGCGAGCGTGGTGTCGCAGGTGATCCTCGACAACGCTCGAAATGAAGTAATAGCCGTGGTCATAGTCGGCATGCTTGCGCAGCGTGAGCCGCTGGCCCACCTTCTCGCACGCCGCTTCGAAAATATGCGGGTGGAGCTGTTTCTCCAGAAACTGATCCGCGAGGCCCTGGTCGATCAGAATGGGTGGTCGCGCGGCTGCGTCTTTGACTTTCAACATGAGTTCGGTCGCATCGTATCGATCCCACTGGGACTCATCCGTCCCGAGGTAACCGGTGAACGCCTTTTGTCCCCAGGGGCAGCGCTTCGGCGCTGCAATGGGAGCAAAGGCCGTGACGGATCTGTACTTGCGCGGATTCTTCAACGCGATCGTCAGCGCGCCATGCCCGCCCATCGAATGACCGAAGATGCCCACGCGGTTTACGTCCACGGGAAAACTGGACTCGACGATTCCCGGCAACTCCTGCGTGACATAGGAATACATCCTGTAGTTGCGCGACCAGGGCGCCTGCGTCGCGTCGAGATAAAAGCCAGCCGCTACGCCGAAATCCCAGGAGTCCCGATCGCCCGGGATCTCGACGCCGCGCGGGCTCGTGTCCGGCGCGACCAGAGCAAGGCCGAGTTCAGCGGCAACGCGCTGCGCGCCCGCCTTGACCATGAACGTTTCCTCGGTGCAAGTGAGGCCAGCGAGGTAGTACAAAACGGGTACCGGCCCGTTCTCGGCTTGTGGCGGGATGAACACCGAGAACCGCATGTCACAGGCGGTGGAAGCGGCGTGGTGCTTGTAGAAGCCCACCACGCCACCAAAGCACCCCTGTTTGCTGATGGTTTCGATGGTCACGACTGTTACGCGGCAACCTTGGCCTTCGCAACGTGTGTGGCGATGGCATCCATCAATGGCGGAGAAAGGCAGTCATACGGCACGAGCCCCAGCTCCACGAGTCGAGCGCGAACCGCGCCCATGCTCTCTGGCTTGTAGCCCGATTCGATGATCGAAGAAACGAACGCGGCGAAGACCGGAGCGGACCAGCCGTTGTCTTTCGACAGTTCCGTGTGCACGAAGTCGAGTCCATGGAACGGATGGTTCTTGTTCTCGATGCGGCCGTACATGTGCACGCCGCAACCCGTGCAGGCATAACGCTGGATTGTCGCGCTCGAGTTCACAACCTTCAGCTTGTTGGCGTTCGCCGTGACGCTCACTTGCTCCCTCGGAATGACGGCAACCATCGAAAATACGGCGCCGTCAGGCTTCCAGCACTGGGTGCAACCGCAAACGTGATTGTGGGCCGTCTGCCCCGCAAGATTGACGGTGACTGCCTCAGACTTGCATTTGCAGGTCAGAGTACCGCCCACAAATTTCTCTGAGCCTTGCTTGACGCCGCCGTCGACGCTCGGATGGATGGACACTGAAGCCATGGTGAAATCCCCTCTTGTTGAAACAGATTAAAACGTGACAACCGAACGTATCGAGTCGCCTTTGTGCATGAGGTCGAACGCATCGTTGATCTTTTCGATCGGCATCACGTGGGTGATGAGGTCATCTATATTGATCTTGCCGTCCATGTACCAATCTACGATCTTTGGCACATCCGTGCGACCGCGCGCACCGCCGAACGCCGTGCCGCGCCAGTTACGACCGGTGACGAGCTGGAACGGGCGGGTTTTGATCTCCTGGCCTGCACCCGCGACGCCGATGATGACGGAGGTGCCCCAGCCACGATGGCAGCATTCCAGAGCCTGCCGCATCAAATCCACGTTGCCCACGCACTCGAAGCTGTAGTCAGCTCCGCCATCTGTGAGCGCGACGAGGTGCTGCACCAGGTCGCCGCCGACCTCCTTTGGATTCACGAAGTGCGTCATGCCGAACTGCTCGGCGAGGTCTTTGCGACGCGTGTTGATGTCCACGCCGATGATCATGTTGGCGCCGGCAAGCCGCGCGCCCTGAATCACATTGAGGCCGATGCCGCCAAGCCCGAACACCACTACGTTGTCACCAGGCTGGACCTTCGCCGTATTGATCACCGCGCCAATGCCGGTCGTGACGCCGCAACCAATGTAACAGACCTTCTCGAACGGCGCGTCGTCGCGGATTTTCGCCAACGCGATCTCCGGGAGCACGGTGTATTGCGAGAACGTGGAGCAGCCCATGTAGTGATGAACTTTTTCCCCATCGAGCGAGAATCGGCTCGTGCCATCGGGCATCACGCCCTTGCCCTGCGTCGCACGGATCGCAGTGCAAAGATTGGTTTTCTGCGACAGACAGGATTTGCACTGACGACATTCGGGCGTGTACAGCGGAATCACGTGATCGCCCTTTTTGAGCGTAGTCACGCCGGAGCCGACATCCACCACGATTCCTGCGCCTTCATGCCCGAAGATCACCGGAAACAATCCTTCGGGATCCGCCCCGGAGCGCGTGAACTCATCCGTGTGGCATACGCCGCTCGCCTTGATCTCCATGAGCACCTCGCCGGCCTTCGGGCCTTCGAGGTCCAGCGTGACTACTTCCAGCGGCTTGCCTGCTGCATATGCGATTGCGGCTTTGGTCTTCATGCTCTCGTGCCTCTTTGAACTGATTTACGCGCCGCCAAGCGCAACGACACAGGATCTGTGGCGGGAATGCGCCACAAGTAGTTGTCCAGCGGCGCAAGTATATGGTGGAACGCGCCGCAAGGTCGGCAGCTTCCTGATTGACCAGGTAAACGAAGTGACAGAAACATCGCGCAACCAGCGTTACCTGTCAAGACGCAGTGGCCGCAGGACCACACATGGGTCGGCAGGCCAGCCCATGTGCGCTCATCGCCCGCATCTATCGAAGTCTTTCCCGCAGCGCCGCCGCAAGTTCCAGGGGGTGCGCACGAAACACGTCCAGTTTGAACTGCGTGAGATCGACGTACTCGACGTTCTTGAACATCTTGAGCGACTGCTGGGTCGATTCACGGAGCAGCGGATCGTTCAGGCCGATCATCCACACCTTCTGCTGGACCTTCGCAATGCGCTCCTTCTTCACCTTGTGGTACAGAAACGCCGCCTTGTGCACGTCCTCGCGCCGTCGCATGGGGAGCCAGCTGTCAATCGTCAGCGCCCCCCAGACCGCGTCGGCACGGGCATCCATCTTCGCGCGACCCGCGTATGCCGAAGTCTGTCGGCACATCTCCGCGAATGTTGCGACGGAGGTATCCGGAAAAACCAGTGCATCGATGTCGCCCTGGATCTGCGATTCCGGCGCCATATACATGCCCGTCATCACGATCTGTCGCACCATCTTCGGATCGAGCAGCGCTGCTTCCATGGCGAGCGAGGTGCCGGTGTGGTTTCCCAGCAGGTCGAATGGTTTCTGCGGGCCGAATCCCAAGGCCTTCAGCGCTGCGATCATCTCCGCAGCGTATTCCGCGATGGACACCTCACCGGGAGGCGCGTCAGAGCCGCCCTGGCCCGGGGTATCGAGCGCGACGACCACGCGATCACGGCCCATCTCCGCGATCAAGGGACCATATTCCAGGGACGAGAGCGGGCTCTGGTGGAACAGCACCAACGGTGGTTTCTGTGCAGCGGCAGGGATGCGCGGCGTTGCGATGCGATAGTGAATCTGACCCCAGCGCATGTCCGCGAAGCCGCGCTTGATGAGCGGTGCTGGCAACTCCGCTGTGCCGGCAGGCGCAGCGACGAGCAGGAGG
>JBDSRN010000032.1:0-28043 GCA_039929265.1 Steroidobacteraceae bacterium
CCCGAGCTCAACACACCCGAGGCACCGCGCGTGAAGGGCGATCCCTGCCTGGACGAGCCGCCGAAATATTCCCCGAACGCCGTGCTGGTGAAGCCCGTCATCAAGGACAAATAGAGTAGACTGCGGCGGGTTTCGCGACGCCTCGATTACCGGATCGTTGACCTCGAAACCTCATTCGAAATAGAGCTTAAGTTATTGAATGGAGAGGTGGCCGAGCGGTCGAAGGCGCTGGACTGGAATTCCAGTTATGCCCGCAAGGGTATACGTGGGTTCGAATCCCACCCTCTCCGCCAATGTTCCTTCGGTGGCCCGCGTTGGCTCCTTCGCGACGACCAGCTGTGAATCCCGCCAGGCCCGGAAGGGAGCAACGGTAACGGCCATGTCGTGCGCCGAAGATCGGCTGGCGCGGGTCGCCTCCGGAAGGTGACGTAAGAACATGAGTTACACCGCGCTCGCCCGCAAATGGCGGCCTCGCACCTTCGCCGAAATGGCGGGCCAGGAGCATGTACTGCGCGCGCTCAGCAACGCGCTCGCCAGCGGTAAGGTCCATCACGCCTTCCTGTTCACCGGTACTCGTGGCGTCGGCAAGACCACCGTCGCGCGCGTGCTCGCCAAGTGCCTCAACTGCGAACGCGGCTTGAGCGCGACGCCGTGCGGTGAGTGCGCGAGCTGCCGCGAGATCGATGCGGGCCGCAGCGTTGATCTCATCGAAGTCGACGCCGCCTCACGTACCAAGGTCGAGGACACGCGCGACCTGCTCGACAACGTCCAGTACCTGCCCACGAGCTCGCGCTTCAAGATCTACCTGATCGACGAAGTGCACATGCTCACCGCGCATTCGTTCAATGCGTTGCTCAAGACCCTCGAAGAGCCGCCGCCGCACGCCAAGTTCCTGCTCGCCACGACCGATCCGCAGAAGCTGCCGGTGACGGTGCTGTCGCGCTGCCTGCAGTTCAATCTGAAACGCTTGCCTGTGGCGACTATCGTTGCACGCCTGAAACAGATCCTGGAAGCGGAGGGCATCGCTTTCGAGGCACCCGCACTGCGCCTGCTCGCCGTCGCCGCTGATGGCAGCCTGCGGGATGGTCTCTCGCTCCTGGATCAGCTCATCGCCTTCGGCGGCGGCAAGGTGGACGAGGCCGATACGCGTGCCATGCTCGGCACCATCGATCGCCAGCACGTTGCGAAGCTCGCGCAGCTGCTCGCCACGGGCGATGCGTCGGCGCTGATCACGCATGCGCGTTCGCTCGAGCAATGGTCGCCGGATCACGCGCAGATTCTCGATGAGCTCGCGACGCTGCTGGTGCAGGTAGCCCTGCGGCAATCCCTGTCGGCACCGCTGGCCGACGACGACGGACTGTTCGCCGCGGACCTGATCGAAGCGCTCGCCGAAGCGCTCGCTCCCGAAGACGTGCAGCTGTACTACCAGATCGCGCTCGTGGGTCGCCGCGATCTTGGCCTCGCGCCTGATCCACGCAGCGGCTTTGAGATGACGCTCGTGCGCATGCTCGCCTTCCGCCCCGCAGGGGTGCCGGGCGGCGCGCCCGCACCCGAACGCGCACCGCGCGCGACGCCAGCCCTCGCGTCCGCGCAAGCCGGACAGATCACGCGCGAATCCTGGTCCGCCGTGGTCGCCGTGCTGGAGCTGGGCGGGCCCGCGCGTCAGCTCGCGAACAACTGCCTGTACCTTGCGCGCGAAGGCGATCTCGTACAGCTCACACTTGATCCGCGCAGTCAGGTGCTGCGCACCTCGGCGCAGGAAGACAAGCTCGCGCAGGCCTTGTCGCGCTTTCTGGGCACCACCGTGCGTGTGCAGATCGAAGTCGCGTCCGCGACGCCCGACACCCCCGCGCGTGCCGACGAATGGCGCATCGAGGCAGAGCTCGCGGCGGCGCGCAGCGCGCTGGAGAACGATCCTGCCGGCATCGCGCTGAAGGAACGTTTCGGCGCCAGTCTGCAACCCGAATCCGTGCGCCCGGCGCGGCGTACTTAGAGCAACTGACGAGGAGCGAACATGCGCAACATCGGAAACCTGCTCAAGCAGGCGCAGCAGGTGCAGGAGAACATGGCGAAGGCGCAAGCCGAACTCGCGCAGGTCACCGTCACGGGTGAGGCGGGCGGTGGCATGGTCAAGCTGCAGATGAACGGCAAGCACGAGGTCGGACGCGTGCAGATCGAGCCGGGCATGCCGCTTGATGATCGAGAGATGCTCGAAGATCTGCTTGCCGCAGCGATCAACGATGCCGTACGCAAGGTCGAGGTCGCTGTACAGGCGAAGATGCAGGGCGTGATGGGCGGACTGCAGTTGCCGCCCGGCATGAAGTTGCCCTTCTAGTTGCAATGAAACATTCGCCCGCGCTCGCACGACTCATCGATGCCCTGCACACGTTGCCAGGCGTGGGGCCGAAGACCGCGCAGCGCATGGCATTCCATCTGCTGCAGGAAGGCAGGGCAGGGGCGCAGCAACTCGCCGCATCGCTGTCCGCTGCGCTGGTCGCGGTCGGGCGTTGCCGCCGTTGCCGCATGCTCACCGAGGGCGAGCTGTGCAGCATCTGCGCCGATACGCGTCGTGACTCGAGCATGCTGTGCGTGCTCGAGTCGCCCGCCGATGTCGTCGCGGTGGAGAAATCCGGCAGCTATCGCGGTCGCTATTTCGTGTTGATGGGCCATCTGTCGCCCCTCGACGGCATCGGTCCCGAGGAACTCGGCGTGCGCGAGCTGGAGCGGCTGCTCGACGAGGGCGATGCGCGGGAGCTCATCCTCGCCACCAACCCGACCGTCGAAGGCGAGGCGACCGCACATTTTCTGTCCGAGCTCGCGCAGCGCCGGGGATTGTCTGCGTCGCGCATCGCCCACGGGGTGCCGATCGGTGGCGAACTGGAGTACGTGGATGGCGGCACGCTCGCGCATGCGTTCCAGGGCCGCCAAACCCTGCGCGGTTGATCAGCGCGGTCCGCGCACCGCGCCCAGTTCTTCGTACAGCCGGCGCAGTCTTCGATAACTCTCGTAGCGGCGCGCATGCATTGTTCCTGCATCCACCGCGGCCCGCACCGCGCAGCGCGGCTCGCTCATGTGGCGGCAGTCCTGAAATTTGCAACCGGGAGCGAGTGCTTCGACCTCCAGGAAACCCAGCGAGCGCGGATCGAGATGATCGATCGCCGGCGCATAGTCGCGCACGCCCGGTGAGTCGATAAGCGAACCGCCGCCCCGGCAATCGTATAGCCGCGCGGCAGTGGTCGTGTGGCGGCCTTCGTCATCGCGCGCGAGTTGGGCCGTGACGATCTCGTCCGCATCGATGGCGAGCGTGGCGATCAGCGAGGACTTGCCGACACCGGATTGTCCTACGAGCGTAGCGGTGCGCCCGTGCAGCGACGCGGCCAGCGCAGCTGAGCCGTTCGGCGAGCGCGTCTCACAACGCAGCACCGGGTAGTCCAGCTGCACGTAGGCGGCAAGCTCGACATCGATGTCGGGATCAGTCTGCAGATCCTGTTTGTTGAGCACGATCTGCGCCTGCAGGCCGGCGCACGCGGCGGCGCAGAGATAGCGATCGGCAATGAAGAAGTCAGGCTGCGGCAGGGGCGCAAGCACGACCACCAGCAAGTCGAGGTTGGCGGCAACGGACTCCGCACCCCCGCGGCCCGTGCTGCGATAAAGAACCGTCGCGCGCGGCAGGAGGGCGGTCACGTGCACTTCCCCGGTGGGCGCATCGCGCCGGCAGGTCACGCTATCGCCGCACACAATATCGAGACTGCGGCCGCGGGTACGGCCCGGCGGGCGTGCTCGCTGGCTGACGCCATCGCTGCCACGGACGATGAGCGAACGACCGAAGGCCGCGATCACCTGGGCATCGAAGGTGGCCGGGACCTGTGCTGCTAGAATGATGCGAATTCCCCGCGAAGTGAGCCATGCCAAGCCGCGAAAACCTGATCTGGATCGATCTCGAGATGACCGGCCTGTCGCCCGAAAACGACGTGATCATCGAGATCGCGACCGTCGTGACCGATCCCCAGTTGCAGACTCTTGCGGAAGGCCCGGTGATCGCCGTGCATCATTCCGATGCTGTGCTCGAACGCATGGATGAATGGAACCGCCGCCAGCATGGCGGTTCGGGCCTGGTCGCGAGAATCCAGGACAGCGGCATCGACACCGCCGAAGCGGAACGCCAGACTGTCGCGTTCCTTGCCGGGCACGTGGCCGCTGGCGCCTCGCCGATGTGCGGCAACAGTATCTGCCAGGACCGGCGTTTTCTTGCGCGCTACATGCCGACGCTGGAAGAGTTCTTTCACTACCGCAATCTTGATGTCAGCACGCTGAAGGAGCTGGCGAAGCGCTGGGCGCCGCAGCTCACCGCAGGCTTCGCGAAGGAAGGGGCGCACCTCGCGCTCGCGGACATCCATGATTCCATCCGCGAGCTGAAGTTCTACCGCGAGCATCTGCTGGTGCCCGCGTGCAGGCAGCCTTAAACCTTCAGCCCCGCCAGATGCATCCATGTCTCGACCATCGTGTCGGGATTGAGTGACACGCTGCTGATGCCCTGATCGACCAGCCACTTCGCAAGATCCGGGTGGTCGGATGGGCCCTGACCGCAGATGCCGACGTACTTGTCCTGCTTGCGGCACGCCGTGATCGCCATCGACAGCATCGCCTTGACGGCCTCGTCACGTTCATCGAACAAGTGTGCCACGATCGCCGAATCCCGATCGAGACCCAGCGTGAGCTGCGTCATGTCGTTCGAGCCGATCGACATGCCGTCGAAGTATTCGAGATACTTGTCCGCCAGCACGGCATTGGTCGGTAGCTCGCACATCATGATGATCTTGAGGTCATCCTTGCCGCGCTCGAGCCCGTTGAGTTGCAGCAGCTCCGTGACCTTGCG
The DNA here is from genome assembly GCA_039929265.1 of Steroidobacteraceae bacterium. GTDB lineage: Bacteria > Pseudomonadota > Gammaproteobacteria > Steroidobacterales > Steroidobacteraceae > ZC4RG30. The sequence continues at coordinate 4,877 of JBDSRN010000032.1, forward strand.
CGCCTCTTCGAGCGTGCGCACGAACGGCACCATCACCTGCACGTTGGTCAGCCCCATCTCGTTGCGCACGCGCTTCAGGGCGCGGCACTCTAGCTCGAAGCAGGGGCGGAACGTCTCGTCGATGTAACGCGATGCGCCGCGAAAGCCGATCATCGGGTTTTCTTCATGCGGTTCGTACAATTTACCGCCGATGAGATTCGCGTATTCGTTGGACTTGAAGTCCGACAAGCGCACAATCACGGGTTCCGGTGCGAAAGCCGCGCCAATCTGCGCGATGCCCTCGGCCAGCTTCTCGACGAAGAAACTGATGGGATCGGCGTAGCCGTTCATCTGGCCGCGGATCTGGTTCTGCAGCGAGGTCTCGAGCTTGTCGAAATCAAGCAGGGCGCGCGGATGCACGCCGATCATGCGGTTGATAATGAACTCGAGGCGGGCGAGGCCCACGCCCTGGTTCGGAATACGCGCGAAATCGAATGCGCGATCCGGATTGCCGACGTTCATCATGATCTTCACCGGCGCTGCCGGCATCGAGTCGAGCTCGATCTGTTCGTTCTCGAATTCCAGGAGACCGTCGTAGACGTGGCCGGTGTCGCCCTCGGCGCAGCACACCGTGACGTTCTGGCCATCGCGGATCGAACTGGTCGCATCACCGCAACCCACGATCGCCGGAATGCCCAGTTCGCGCGCAATGATCGCGGCGTGGCAGGTGCGCCCACCGCGATTCGTGACGATCGCCGAGGCGCGCTTCATTACCGGCTCCCAGTCGGGATCGGTCATGTCGGCCACCAGCACGTCGCCTGGTTGCACCCGGCTCATCGACGCGATGTCCCGCACCACGCGCGCGGGTCCCGCGCCGATGCGCTGGCCGATGCTGCGCCCGATGCTCAGAATCCTGGATTTGCGCTTCAGCTTGTAGCGCTGGATCGTGCGCCCGGCGCGACTCTGTACTGTCTCTGGCCTGGCCTGCAGGATGTAGATCTCGCCGGTGGAGCCGTCTTTGCCCCATTCGATGTCCATCGGCTGGCCGTAGTGCGCTTCGATCAGCAACGCCTGCTTCGCGAGTTGTGTGAGGTCGTTGTCGTCGAGGCAGAAACGATTCCGGTCCGCCTGCTCGACATCGATCGTGCGCACGCGTTCGCCCGAACCGGGCTCGCCGTACACCATCTTGATCGCTTTGCCGCCGAGGTTTCGGCGCAGGACAGCGTGGCGACCGGCGCGCACCGCCGGCTTGTATAGGTAGAACTCATCGGGGTTCACGGCGCCCTGCACAACCGTTTCGCCCAGGCCGTACGCCGCGGTGATGAACACCACGTCGCGAAAGCCGGAGTCGGTGTCGAGCGTGAACATCACGCCGCTGGTGCCAAGATCGCTGCGCGCCATGTGCTGAATGCCGGCACACAACGCGACTTTCTCGTGGTCGAAATTCTGGTGCACGCGATAGGCGATCGCACGATCGTTGAACAGCGACGCGAACACTTCGTGGATCGCGTGCAGCAGCTTCTGTTCGCCCTGCACGTTGAGCAGTGTCTCCTGCTGGCCGGCGAATGAAGCCTCCGGAAGATCTTCTGCAGTGGCAGAGGAGCGCACCGCGACTGCGATGTCCTTGCCGTTGGCCATGCGACGGAACTCGGCGAGCACGGACTGCTCGAAATCCCCCTGCAGCGGGGTTTCGAGGATCCAGTTGCGAATCTGCTGGCCGGTGGCGGCGAGCTTGGTGACATCTTCCACATCCAGCTTAGCCAGCAGATCGCGGATGCGCTCTGCGAGGCCGTTCTGCGCGAGGAACTCGCGATACGCCTGTGCGGTGGTCGAAAAGCCGCCCGGCACCTGCACACCCACCTTCGTCAGGGAGCTGATCATTTCTCCAAGCGACGAGTTCTTGCCGCCGACGATCGCGACGTCACCGCGGCGCAGTTGCGGAAACGGTATTACGTGGGCGTTCAGATGTACTCCTCCAATTGACATGCTTGCTCCTCATCCCGGCCGATGAAACACTCGTGCAGACCAGCGCAGTCATCTCTGCGCGACAAGAGGACCGCAGCGGTGAGCAGACGAACCGTTTTCTTCGTTTCCGACCAGACAGGCGTTACAGCCGAAACCATGGGCCACAGCCTGTTGACCCAGTTCGAAGGCCAGGAATTTCGCCCCGTGACTTTGCCATTTGTGTCGAGCCCTGACAAGGCAATAGAGGCGGTTGCCAAGATCAATCTCGCGGCGACGCAGGAAGGTCTGAAACCCATTATTTTTGGCACTCTTGTGAACGATTCCGTACGTGAGATCGTCAAAACGAGTAGTGGCCTGTTTCTTGATTTCTTCGACGCGTTTCTTGATCCCATGGAGCGCGAATTGAAGGTCGCGTCATCACACACGGCCGGTCGCGCGCACGGCATCGCGGACCGGCCCGCGTACACTGCGCGTATCAATGCGACGAACTTTGCGCTGTCGAACGACGATGGCGGCGGCCAGGACTACGGATTGGCGGATGTTGTGCTCATAGGCGTATCGCGTTCGGGCAAGACGCCGACTTGCTTGTATATGGCCTTGCAGTATGGCGTCTTCACCGCGAATTATCCCCTCACGGAGGACGATTTCGAAGCCGATCAGATGCCCGTACCGCTGCAACCCTATCGTCACAAGTTGTATGGTCTCACGATCAAGCCAGAGCGGCTGCGACAGATCCGGAACGAGCGGCGGCCGAACAGTCGATACGCATCCGCCACGCAGGTGCAGTTCGAAGTGCGTGCCGCGGAGACGCTGTTTCAGCGACACGGCATTTCGTATCTCGACACGACGGAATGTTCGATCGAAGAGATTGCCAGCCGCATTTTCGACAAGACCGGCATCGAACGCAGAGTGCGACCTTGAGCAGGATGCACGCCGCGAATCGCATGCTATATTCGGTCGCATGCTGAACGACATTCTCGTTCCAGTTTCATGGCGTGCGAGGCCTCGTGGCTTCATCGCGCTCATGAGTCTGTATGAAAGCAATTACATCAGGCTGCGCGCATTGGCTGGAGAGCCCGCCGCTGTGCGCGGTGCGCGCCGATCACTGGTGGCCGGGGATTGTGAACTGGTTCTCGATCTGGTCGAGCAGTCGCGCTACACCATGACGCTGCACCTCACTTATCTGCTGCCCGCTCAGAACGGCGCTTACGAGCGCTATCCTGACCTGCGACTGCGCGTGTATTGCGATGCGCGACTGGCCGAAGCCCAATCCCAGGCGCAGGAGACCGCGGCAGCGGCGGTACACCCTGTGCTCGGTACGTTGCGCCGCAGCGCAGAGCGTGAACTGGATCAGCGCTGGGTGCTGAACATGATGTTAAACAAATGGCTGGAATATTGCCTGGAGCGCGGCCACCGGTTCATCTGAGGCCGAGCCTTGCGATCGAGCATGCGCCCCCTCGTGCTGAACGGCGCCCTTGTCAGTCATCTTTGCACCATTGATCAGGCTCTTCAAACAACCCGGCTTCCTGCGCATCGGAGGCGGCAGTGCGCCGCGCCTCGAAGAAGATGGGCGCGTGCTGCTTTTGTTTCGCAATCGCGCGGAACTAAAAAAAGCTTACGGGGAGCTGCAGGACGAGATCCATCGTTTCAAGGACCGCATCAAGCAGCAGGAAGGCGCCACGGCGCGCGTGCAGGAAATGCTCGAGGCGCTGGAGCAGCGCCTTGCGGCAACCGAGACAGGCTTTCACACGCTCGTGTTCTACCAGCTGCGCGACCTCTGGAGCAAAGGTCGCGAATTGATCGTCGCGCTGATCGCCGAGCTGTCACAGCAGCAGGAAGAGCGTGAGCGGCGGCAGTTTCTGGCCGAATTCAATCATCGTCGGTTCGAGCGTCGGCAGGCAATCCAGGGCAGACTCAACCAAGCGGAGACCGCCGCCGCCGACGTGCGCAGCAAGCTTGCAGATTTGCAGCAGGCGCGTGAGCGGGCCTCACGCTGGTGGCATTACTTCAAACGCCGCGATCTAGAGCGCCGTATATATGCGATGACAGCCGAATTGTCCGGCGCCAACACCACACTCGCTGAGGCACGTAGCGCGTCTGCAGCGCTGGAGGCCGAACAGCCGCCGGAATTCCCCGGGCTTTCGGTGGAAGCTCGACGGGCAATCAATCTCGCTGGTATTGCTTATGCCGAAGCGCTGTGTGTGCGTCTCGCGCGCACGCGGCTCGTGGCGCTCGCCAAGGAGGCGATCGGACGGCGCGAGCCGGTCGATACGTACGGCGACCAGGCGACCTGTAGTTCACTCATGGCAGACATTGCACGGGCGCTGGCGATCATTCAGCAGAAGGATGGCATCGCGAATGAGATCAAGCAGCGAAGCGAGCGCCTGAAGGTCACGGCACGCTATCGCGGCAACGATGATGCCGTACCCACTGAGGATTCGATCGCACCGGCGCGCGGCGAGGAAGCTGCCGCGATACTTGAGGACCAGGGACAGCCATCCGCGCCGCATGTGCTCGGTGAGGATATCTGGGATCTGTACCGGGTGTTACTGCACTGATTCGGCGGTGCGCCTCGCGGGAAGCTTCTGATCCTTCGCCAGTACCGGATCCGTGGACTTCGCAGGTCCGGCTATCATGTCGGCCACGATCTGCGCGCTCTGATCGAGCAGAATGTCCGGTGCTGTCTTCACATCGATTTCCTCGACCGTATTGATCGCTGGAAGATTGTGCGCAGCCCGGCGTTCGTTTTCGCGGGCAAGGCGTTCGCGATCAAGGCGTGTGCGCTCTTCCTGCCGTGTCTTGAGATTCAGCGACAGCGAAGTCTGCTTGCGCAGGGCGTCATTCGACGCGATGTTCGCGACCAGCCACTTGAAATCCGGATCGCGCACGGTTCGAGCAGTTTCTTCCCTCATGAGCAGGGGAAACGCGGTGGTGCTTGCCGATGCATTACGCACCACCTGGAACGGCGCGCCGGCGATACGATCCCACGGCAAGGCCGAGTCCAGCGCGCTCTCGCCGATCTCTTCGATGTTGATGTCCGAAGGCAAGGCGATGTCCGGCTCGACGCCGCGATGCTGCGTACTCTCGCCGGTGACGCGATAGAACTTGCCGATGGTGACGGTGAGCTGACCATCGACCGGGCGCTGTGACCAGCGATCAAGCGGGATCAGGTTCTGCACGGTGCCCTTGCCGAAGGTGCGCTGGCCGACGATCACGCCGCGCCGGTAGTCCTGGATGGCGCCAGCGAAAATCTCCGAAGCCGACGCACTGAAGCGATCCACCAGCACAACGAGCGGCCCGTCGTATGACGTGCCGTTCTCGGGATCGTTGAGTACTTCGAGCCGACCGCTGGTGTCCTTGAGCTGGACCACCGGGCCCTTGTCGATGAACAGGCCGGTGAGGGCGGTGGCTTCAGGCAGATAACCGCCGCCGTCGCCACGCAGGTCGAGCACCAATCCATCCATGCCGCCTTCCTTGACGAGTTCGCCGAGCAGGCGGCGCACATCGCGCGTGGTGCTACGGAAATTCTGGTCGCCCTGGTTCTGCGCCTGTACGTCCTGGTAGAACCCCGGAACGGAGACGACCCCGATGCGCAGTTCCTTGCCATTGCGGGTGACTAGCTTGCGATCCTTCTTGGCTGCCTGGTTCTCGAGCGTGACCTTGCCGCGCACGAAATCCACGACCTTTTCAGTCGAGCCGGGCGCCGCGCCAGCTGGCAGGATCTGAAGTCGCACCGCGGTGCCGCCCTTGCCACGGATGAGCTGTACCACGTCGTCGAGCCGCCAGCCGATGACTTCCTGCAGGCTGCCTTCCTTGCCCTGGCCGATCGCGATGATACGGTCGTTGGTGTTCAAGGCACCCGAGGCAGCGGCAGGCCCGCCCGCGATCACGTTGATCACGGTGACGTAGTCGTCGGTGAGCTGCAGCGACGCGCCGATGCCGTCGTAGCTCAGGCTCATCTGGATGCGGTATTCCTCGGAATTGCGGGCGCCGAAATAGCTCGAGTGCGGATCGAAGGTTCGCGCGTAAGCGTTCATCAGGTTCTCGAACACATCGTCGGCTGTCACCTGGTCGACGCGCTTGAGCACGCGCTCGTAGCGCTTCTGCAGGACATCCACAGAGTCTTTCCAATTCTTGCCGGTGAGCTGCAGGGACAGCGCATCGCTCTTCACGCGCTTGCGCCATATCTCGTCGAGCTCCTGGGTTGTGGCGGGCCAGGCGGCTTTTTCGCGGTCGAACTCGAAGCCTTCGTTCAGCGTCCAATCCGGTTCGAGCTTGAGCAATTCGAGCGCCTGACGCACGCGCTCGCGATTGCGCTGCTGGAACCTCGCGAAGATCAGGTATGCGGGCTCGATGTCGCCAGTGTGGATCATGTCGTCGAAGCGCAGGCGGAACGTGCCGAACTCGGCAACATCGCTCGCCAGAAAATAGCTGTGCTGGCCATCGAGTGAATCCACGTAACGGTTGAATACCTGCTCCGAAAGCCGGTCATCGATGGTGGCTTTGCGATAGTGAGCTTCCTCCAGGATGGCTCCGATGCGGCGCGCGACCAGGCGCTGACGCTCGGACGGGGCGAGCGCGCCGGGAGGCAGCAGGCTGGCGCCGGCAGGTGCGCCCGATGAACCGGGGCCTGCCATCACGAGCACTGCCAGGGCGGCGAGCGCGAACCAGCTCAGCGGGTGACGATAACTGTTCTGCATTAGTAGGAATTCTTGGAGGAGTGGGTTCCGCTAGACTGAGGCCAATCACGAAGATCAGGAGGCGAAAAAGATGCGACCGCTCGCCTTGCTGCTGGGGATTGTGGCTGGCTCAGCTGTTTCAATGGCTCTCGGCCTCGGAATGACCTTGATGATCTTCTTTCTGCTGCCGGAATTCCAGCTGCGGCTCGCCGGGGAGTGGCGGCCGTTGACTACCGCATTCGGATGGGCGCTGGCCCTGACTGCGGCAGGTGGTGCCGCGTTCTACGGAGAGCTGCGCACCAGGCGCTGGCGCCGCCTGGCGCAGGCAGCGCTGTTCCTGATCGCGGCAGTGATGATGCTGCGCTATTGGCCACGCTGATCAGTCAGTGCGGAGCCACGGCGCTAGTCGCGCCGCCCTGGTTCATCGAACAAGCCGCGCTAGTCGCGCCGCTTGTTACCCCAGAGGTCGGACAGATCGCGGGCCTGACCGTTGTCGTAAGGGTTGGAGCCGCCATCCGAGCGCAGCAGCTTCTCGCCGAGTAGCGCGAGCGTGATCGTGCTCATGACGACCTTGCCGGGCTCCACGTTGCGCCTGCGGGGCGGGCGACGCGGTCGGGCGCGTCGGTCCGATATCAGCTGCCCGGAGCCGTTGCGCACGAGTATGGGAGGGTTGTAGTGGGTCGTGTTCATGCCGAAATGGTGACATGGTTTGCACTCCCCAGGCCCGGAACGCACACGAACTGAGATGCAGTTCACGCCCGCAGGATATTGCGCGAAATCCGGATGACCAGGTATATGACATAAGGGCCAAGCAACACCACCCAGTGGCCAAGGGAAGCCGCGGCGAGCCCCCGGAAGAAATCCGCATACAGCGCCAGAGGGCCGCCGATGTCCTGCCCCGTGACGTCGCGCGAGTAGGGTCCCAGCACGACGCCGCCTCCCACCCAAATAAGCGCAGGGGCAACGACGGCCCCCAACAGCAGTGCCACGGCCAGCATGAACAGTTCCCGGGCAACGCCGGGTTGGGCGCGATAGCGGCGCCAGGTCTGCGAGATGTAGTTGCTCACTGACGAGCATAATAGCCGTCCAATGAAAAAAATCAGAGCCGCAGTGATCGGCGTCGGCTATCTCGGCCGCTTTCACGCACAGAAATACGCTGTGCTGCCAGGTTGCGAGTTGCTGGCGGTCGTCGACAGCAACGAGACGGCGCGCACCAGCGTGGCTGCCGAAGTCGGCGCGCGGGCCTGCGCCGATTATCGCGAACTGCTCGGGCAGGTCGATGCGGTCAGCGTGGTCACGCAGACCCCGTCGCATTTCGACATCGCGGCGGCGTTCCTGCGCAGCGGTGCGCACGTCCTGGTGGAAAAGCCGATCACGGAATCCGTGGATCAGGCACGCGATCTCATCCAGATCGCGCGCGCGGCCAACCTGCGTCTGCAGGTCGGGCACCTGGAGCGTTTCAACGCGGCGATCCTTGCCGCCGAAACACATCTGCGTTCACCGCGATTCCTGGAATGCCAGCGCCTGGCGCCGTTTCGCGAGCGCGGGACGGACGTCAACGTCGTGCTCGATCTGATGATCCACGATATCGACATCATCCAGAGCATCGTGCGCTCGGAGATCGTGTCGATCGATGCGGTGGGTACACCGGTGTTCTCGGACGAGATCGACATAGCGAACGCACGGCTGCGCTTCGCCAACGGCTGCGTAGCCAATGCTACCGCCAGCCGCGTGAGTCTCAAGACCGAGCGCAAGTTGCGCGTGTTCCAGGACGATGCGTATCTGTCGATGGATCTGCAGCAGAAGATCCTCACGGTAATCCGCAAGCGCGACGCCGGCTCTGCACCCGGACTATTGCCGGTCGTGATCGAGGAACAGAATCTTGACCAGGGCGATGCGCTTAAGGCGGAGATCGAGTCGTTCCTCGAATGCATACGTAATGGGAGTTCGCCTGTCGTGAATGGTGAAGACGGACTGCGGGCGCTGGAAACGGCCTTGCGCATCACCGATCAGGTGCGCGCAGGACACTGACGTGGCGCGCATCGCGGTCGCTGGCATCCAGCACGAGACCAATACCTTCGCCGGTTCGCGCGCGACGCTGCAGGATTTCCTCGATGCCGATGCGTGGCCTGGCCTGATTCGCGGCATGGAGCTCGTGCCGGCGGTCACCGGCATCAATCTTCCGATTGCCGGTGCGATCGATGCGGCCCGCAGCCTCGGTCACGCGATCGTGCCCATCCTGTGGTGTGCGGCACAGCCTTCCGGCTTCGTCACACGCGATGCGTTCGAGACCTTGTGTGCGGAACTGCTGGCGCGGCTCGCCGAAGCGCGACCGCTCGATGGCGTGTATCTCGATCTGCACGGCGCGATGGTGTGCGAGCACCTCGACGACGCCGATGGCGAACTGCTCGCCCGCGTGCGTGCGCTGCTGGGTGAGGCGGTGCCGGTCGTCGCGAGTCTCGACTTTCACGCGAACGCCGGAGGCCGGCAGGCGCATGAGGCGAGCGCGCTGGTTACCTACCGCAGCTATCCGCACGTCGACATGTCGGCCAGTGGCGAGCGAGCGCTCTTGCTCCTCGATCGGCTCATCAAGCTAGGTATCTCGCGACCCGCACGCGCGCTGTCGATCGAACCGTTCCTGATTCCGCTCACTGCTCAGACCACGCTTATCGAGCCGTTGCGCACGCTGATGCACGTGTGCGAACGGCGCGAGCTCGCCGATGGGCTGTTGGCGCTGAATCTGACGCCGGGATTTCCACTCGCCGACGTACCGCACGCCGGCCCGGCGATCACCGGCTTCGGTCTCGACGAGCGGAAGGTGGCGCAATCGGTGCACGCCATGGCCGCGCAGTTGCGCGATGTCGAAGGCGAGTTCGACGCCGCGTGGGTGACCGTTGCCACTGCGGTGGAGATGGCGGCGGCGAGCGTGTCGCGCGGCGAGCGTCCAATCGTGCTCGCCGATACGCAGGACAATCCCGGCACCGGTGGCGATGCCGATACGACGACTCTGCTCAAAGCGTGCATCGCCGCGCATCTTCCGGGTGTGGTCGCGGGCGTTTTCTGCGATGCCGCCGCGGCGGAGCAGGCGCACGCACACGGTGTAGGCATGATCTTCGAGGGCGAAGTGGCGGGGCGCCTCGGCATCGAGGGCGAAACGCCGCTGCGGGGGCGCTTCAAGGTGATCGCGTTGGGTGATGGGAACTTCACCGGTACCGGACCGTTCTATCTCGGCTCGCGCATGGTCCTGGGTCCGATGGCGCAGCTCGAATACGAGGGTGCACGCCTCGTGGTCGCGAGTCGCAAGCAGCAGGCAGCGGACCAGGCCATGCTCCGGCACGTCGGAATCGATCCCGCGACGTGCAAAGTCCTGATCCTCAAGAGCTCTGTGCACTTTCGTGCCGATTTCGCCGCAATCGCCGGGCGCATCGTCATGGTGCACGCACCGGGACGAAGCCCGGCGGATCCCGCATCGCTTCGATACGAAAAACTTCGCCCTGGCGTGCGCCTGCGACTTGCCGGTCGCGCCCCGGCCATGCCTATACTCGGGTAGACATAACGAGCCCCTGCAAGAGCCCGAACAACGACGAGCCCACTCGCAAAAAATTGGTTTCATGGAGAGCAGCCATGGCAGAAAAACAAACCGTCGGTGCGGTTACCTATTCAACAGCTGACAAAGGCTATTTCGCCGAGCGCGGACTGAGGCGCTATGCGCGCGTCTGGTCGCTTTGGGCGCTGGGTGTCGGAGCGGTCATCTCCGGCCACTATTCCGGCTGGAACTTCGGCATCGGGGTCGGCGGCTTCGGCGGCATGTTCGTCGCAGCGCTCATCATCATGGTGATGTACTTCGGCCTCATCTTCAGTCTCGCTGAGATGTCGCCCGCGCTGCCGCACACTGGTGGCGCTTACTCGTTCGCGCGCAGCGCGATGGGACCGTGGGGTGGCTTCCTCACGGGTCTCGCCGAGAACATGGAATACGTGCTGACGCCTGCAGTCATCGTGTTCTTCATCGGCTCATATATGACGGCAATCTTCGAGACGGGGCCGGTGTATCAGCCGCTATGGTGGCTGGGCGGCTACATCGTGTTCCTGCTGCTCAACCTGCGCGGTGTGGAGTTGTCGTTCAAGGTCTCGGTGGCAGTGACGCTGGGTGCGCTCGCGGTGCTCGCGGTGTACTGGATCAGTGCGCTGGGAAGTTTCGACTTCAGTCGCTGGGCGCTGAACATCGGCGTGAACGAAGCGGGCGAGAAGGTGCTGCTTCCGGAAGGCAACGGCAAATTCCTCCCCTTCGGCTGGGGCGGTGTGCTCGCGGCGATGCCATTCGCCGTGTGGTTGTTTCTCGCGATTGAGCAGTTGCCGCTCGCCGCGGAAGAGTCGCACGATCCCAGACGCGACATGCCCAAGGGCCTGATCTTCGGGCTGCTCACGCTGGTGTTCTCGGCGTTCATGACCATGTTACTGAACTCGAGCGTCGGTGGGGATGAGGATGGCGAATTGATGGGCGCGTTCTCGCTGGGCGCCTCCGCCGAGCCGCTGCTCGATGGCTTCCGCGTAACGATCGGAGGCAACATCGCGAAGCTGCTGTCGCTGCTGGCGGTCGTCGGCCTGATCGCGAGCTTCCACACGATCATCTTTGCATATGGCCGGCAGATCTACTCGTTGTCCCGCGCCGGTTACTTTCCCCGCGCGCTGTCGGTGACCAGCGGTACGCACAAGACCCCGAATCGTGCCTTGTACGCGGGCACAGTACTGGGCTTTTGCGTGATGCTGGTCATCTGGTTCTCGTACGGCGTGGAAAGGGGCAGTGCGTTCATCGGCGGCACGCTGCTCAACATGGCAGTGTTCGGAGCGATGATCTCGTACGCCATGCAGGGCCTGTCGTTCATCATTCTGCGCAAGAAGATGCCGAACATCGCGCGTCCGTACCGCAGCCCGATGGGCAACGTCGGCGCGTCCCTCACGATTGTCATCGCGCTCGTGACGCTGTGGTTCCAGTTGCAGGATCCGGTGTATCGCGCAGGCGTGTTCGGCGCGGCAATCTGGTATGTGGTCGGCCTCGTGTACTTCGCGGCGATCGGCCGGCACAAGCTCGTGCTGTCACCGGAAGAAGAGTTCGCGATGTCCGGCGGCAAGCACGAATTGACCGACCATGCCTGAGCCGATGAATCCGCGCAGCGTGAAAACCGTGGCTGACGCGCGCGCCATTGTCGAAGCGTCGGGCACCAGTCATGTGAAGGTCGGTGTGTTTGACATCGACGGGATCCTGCGTGGCAAGTACATCTCGCGGGAGAAGTTTTTCTCGGCGTTGACCGGTGGTTTCGGGTTCTGTGACGTTGTGCTGGGCTGGGACTCCAACGACCAGCAGTACGACAACGTGAAGTACACCGGCTGGCACACGGGTTATCCCGATGCGCCGGTGCGTGTGCTGCCGGACTCCTGCCGGCCCTTGCCGCTCGAGGACAACACGCTCTTCTTCCTCGGCGAGTTTGCGCAGCCCGCGGACAAGCTCTGTCCGCGCGGCATACTGCGCAAGGTGGTCGAGCGCGCACGTGCGATGGGATTCGAAGCCTATGCCGGATTCGAGTACGAGTTCTTCGTGTTCGACGAAACGCCTGAGTCGGTGCGCGAGAAGGGCTATCGCAACATGAAGCCGATGGCGCCGGGTTTCTTCGGCTATTCGGTGATCCGCAACAGTGTGCACAGTACGTTCTATCGCGACCTGCTGACGATGTGCGAGCAGATGGATTTCTCGATCGAGGGCCTGCACGAGGAAACGGGGCCGGGCGTGCTGGAGGCAGCGATAGCGTTCGACAAGGCCGAGGCCTCTGCGGACAAGGCGGGCCTCTTCAAGACCTTTGCCAAGATCTTCGCGCAGAAGCACGGTCGCATGGCGACCTTCATGGCGAAGTGGTCGCACGAGATGCCGGGCCAGAGCGGCCACATCCACCTGTCGCTCAGGAAGGGCAAGGAATCCGCGTTCCACGACGCCGGCGCGAAGCATGGAATAAGTGAGACGTTGCGACATTTCGTGGGTGGCCAGCAGAAGTTGATGCCCGAGCTTCTCGCCATGGTCTCGCCGACCGTGAATTCGTACTCGCGCCTCGTGCCGGGGTACTGGGCGCCGACCGTCGCCACCTGGGGCGTGGAGAACCGCACCGCTGCGCTGCGCGTGATCCCGGGCGGTGCAAACTCGCAGCGCGTGGAGTATCGGGTGGGCGCGGCTGATGCGAACCCGCACATCATCCTTGCCGCGGCGCTCGCTTCCGGCCTGTACGGCATCGAAAACCAGATCGAGCCGGAGTGCCAGGTGGAGGGCAATGCCTACACACAGGAGTTCCCCGCACACCTGAACCTGCCGGCCACGCTCTGGGACGCGGCGCAGGGCCTCAAGGGCTCGGCCATGGCGAAGGTCTGGTTCGGGGCCGATTTCGTCGAACACTTCGCGGCCAGCCGCGAATGGGAAGAGCGCGAATTCCGCAAACACGTCACCGACTGGGAACTTGCGCGATATTTCGAGATCATCTGACGCGAAGCCCCTTCGATAGTGAGCGTCAATGAGATTGCAGAGAACCATTTCCCCGGCGGACGGCAGCGTGTATGTGGAGCGGCCCTATGCTGATGCGGCGTCCATCGACCGGACGCTCGCACGGGCCGTCGCCGCGCAGCGCGAGTGGCGTGAAACGCTGACCGTCCATCGTGCCGGCATCTGCAGTGCTTTCTGCGATGCGTTCGAGGCGAGAACCGCCGAGCTCGCACCCGAAATTTCCTGGCAGATGGGACGGCCCATCGCATATGCGCCCGGCGAGATCCGCGGCACGCTTGAGCGTGCGCGGCACATGATCGAGATTGGCCCGCAGGCGCTCGCCGATCTCCTGCAGGCTCCCAAGCAGGGCTTCGAGCGATTCATACGGCGCGAACCGCTGGGCGTCGTGTTCACCGTTGCGGCGTGGAACTACCCGTATCTGATCTCGATCAATTCGGTGCTGCCGGCGCTGCTCGCGGGCAATGCGGTGATCCTCAAGCACTCGGCGCAGACGCCACTGTGCGCCGAGCGGTTTGCCGAAAGTTTCGCGAGTGCGGGATTGCCAGAAGGATTGTTCCAGGTGCTGCACGTCGATCACGAGGCGACGGCAAAGATCATTGGCGATCCGCGCGTCGATTTCGTGGCGTTCACCGGTTCCGTCGATGGCGGGCACGCCGTGCAGCGTGCAGCCGCGGAGCGCTTCATCGGTGTGGGGCTGGAGCTCGGCGGAAATGATCCGGCGTATGTGCGTGCGGATGTCGATCTCGCGCACGCCGTCGAGAACCTGGTCGATGGTGCATTCTTTAATTCCGGTCAGTCGTGCTGCGGCATCGGTCGGATCTTCGTGCACGATTCGCTGTACGGACGGTTCGTCGAGGCGATTGTGGAATTGACCAGCAAGTACGTGCTCGGCAATCCGCTCGATCCGGCAACCACGCTCGGACCCTGCGTGCGTACGGCTGCCGCCGAGTCAGTGCGCGCGGCGATCGCGAAGGCACAGGGCGGCGGCGCGCGCGGCCTTGTCGATGCGAAGCGCTTCGGCATGAGCAAGGTCGATACGCCTTACCTCGCGCCGCAGATCCTCGTCGACGTGAATCCGCGCATGGCTATCATGCGCGAGGAAACCTTCGGCCCCGTGGTGTGCATCGCCGCTGTGAACGACGATGCCGATGCCATCGCGCAGATGAACGACAGCCGATTCGGCCTGACGGCGTCGGTGTGGACGCGTGATGCGGACGCCGCGCTGGCCATCGGCACGCAAGTCCGGACAGGCACCTTCTTCATGAACCGCTGCGACTATCTGGACCCCGCGCTTGCATGGACCGGCGTGAAGGATTCCGGTCGCGGCGCCACGCTTTCGAGTGTGGGCTATGAGCATCTCACGCGTCCCAAGTCCTTCCACCTGCGGGTGCAGACATGAATACGTTCACAGCGAAGTGGAACTACCCCACCAACATCCGTTTCGGTGTGGGGCGCATCGCCGAACTGCCGGCGGCATGCCGAGAGTTCAGCATCCTGCGACCGCTGCTGGTCACCGATCCGGGATTCGCGAAGCTGCCGGTACTGGACAGCATCGTGCAGTCGTTGCGGACGGCAGGGCTGGGAGTCGCGGTGTTCAGTGACGTGCAGGGCAATCCGATCGAGGCGAACGTTACTGCGGGTGTGCAGGTATACCGCGACGGCAGGCATGACGGCGTGATCGCGATCGGCGGCGGCAGCGCGCTCGATGCGGGCAAATCGATCGCGCTCATGTCGGGGCAGAAACGCCCGATCTTCGATTTCGAGGATCGGGAAGACTGGTTCACCCGCATTGACGTGGCGGGAATGGCGCCCGTGATCGCCGTTCCGACGACTGCCGGCACCGGTTCGGAGGTCGGTCGCGCGGCGGTGATCACGGATGTCAAGGATCATACGAAGAAGATCATATTTCACCCGCGCATGATGCCGGTGATCGTGATCGCGGATCCGGAACTCACCGTGGGGTTGCCCGCGCACGTGACTGCGGCGACGGGCATGGACGCGCTGTCGCACAATCTGGAGGCGTATTGCGCGCCCGGATTCCATCCGCTCGCCGATGGTATCGCGGTGGAGGGCATGCGCCTGGTGCACGATTACCTGCCGCGCGCCTGCGAGAACGGCGCGGACATCGAGGCGCGGGCCAACATGCTGGTTGCTTCTTCAATGGGAGCGACGGCGTTCCAGAAGGGGCTCGGCGCAATGCACAGCATGAGTCATCCGTGCTCGGCGAATGTCAACACGCATCACGGCCTAACCAACGCCGTGGTAATGCCGTACGTGCTGCTCTTCAACCGTAATGCCATCGAAGATCGCATCGCGCGGCTCGCCGCGTACCTCGGCCTGCCGAAGCCGGGGTTCGATTCGTTCCTCGACTGGGTGCTCACGCTGCGCAGTCGTATTGGCATCGTAAATACGCTCGCCGAACTGAAGATCCCGGAGACCCACATCCGCACCCTGTCCGAGCAGGCGTATCTGGATCCATCCACCTCAAGCAATCCCATCGCCGTGAAGGCTGCGGACTTCGAGGTGATGTTTCGCAACGCGATCCGCGGCAACCTGTAAGTGCAACCCAGGCACCTGCAGCGCGCATCGCGCAAGGTCACTGTCGCCGCCACGCAGTTCGCGTGCACCTGGAATATAGATGCGAACATCGCCATCGCCGAGAAACTCGTGCGCAAGGCGGCGGCCGACGGCGCACAGATCATTTTGCTGCAGGAATTGTTCGAGACGCCGTATTTCTGCATCGAACAGGACTCGCGCCACCTGCGTCTTGCGACGACGCTCGCCGACAACCGCGCGGTGCAGCACTTCCGCGGCGTCGCGCGCGAGCTGGGCGTCGTGTTACCGATCAGCTTCTTCGAGCGCGCCGAGCCGACCTATTTCAACACGATTGCAATCCTCGACGCGGATGGCGCGGTGCTCGGTTACTATCGCAAGTCGCACATCCCGAATGGTCCCGGCTACCAGGAGAAGACCTATTTCAGCCCGGGCGATACGGGCTTTCGGGTGTGGAACACACGCTATGCACGCATCGGCGTGGGCATCTGCTGGGATCAGTGGTTTCCGGAGAGTGCGCGCGTGATGGCACTGCAGGGCGCCGAGCTGCTGCTTTACCCCACCGCGATCGGCACCGAGCCGCCGCCCGCGCTGCCGATCAACTCACGCGAGCATTGGCAGCGCACCCAGCAAGGTCACGCCGCGGCGAACCTCATGCCGCTGATCGCATCGAACCGCTTCGGTGTCGAGCGCTCGCTGCAGGATCCGGACGGCTTGTTCCTGCGCTTTTACGGTTCATCGTTCATCGTCGACCAGTTCGGAGCGAAGGTGGCCGAAGCGGGCGAGGAGGACGAGGCCGTGCTGATCGCGAGCTTCGATCTCGACGAACTCGCGCAATTGCGTGACAACTGGTTCGTGTTCCGCGACCGGCGTCCGGACCTGTATGGTCCGCTGCTCACCTATGCGGGAACGAAGCCGACCTGACAGCTACTTGAGCTGCAGGGGCCAATCGAGAACGGCCATTGTGAGTCGCGAAACACAGACCAGCCGTCCGCAGGATCCCCCTCGTGCAGATGGGTTTGATATCAAGCAATCTTGGCCATAAGTGATGTTGGATTGCAGCTATGTATCGCATTTGATGCAGTTCTATAATGGTATACGTTGTCAACGATGCGATTTAAGCGGGGGAATCATGAGTGAATCGTGCGTTGCACGCATCGTGCACGCCACAGGCCGCCTGTCGCAGGAAGTGGAGACTCGCTTCGGTCTGCCGGGTCCCGAGCTCTACGAGCAGGCGTGCGCGGCAGCGGACAAGATCATCAGGGCGTGCTGAGCGCACATGCGAATCCTGTTCGTGTGCCTGGGAAACATCTGCCGATCACCCACCGCGGAAGGTGTGACGCGCTCGATCGCGGCGCGCGAGGCGCCCGACCTGCATCTCGAACTGGACTCCGCAGGCACGGCTGACTATCACATCGGCGAACCACCGGATCCACGCTCGATTGTTGCCGCCTTGCGCCGTGGCTACGACCTTTCGGAACTGCGCGCCCGCTGCGTTACACCTCGGGACTTCGAACACTTCGATCTGATCCTCGCGATGGACGAGGCCAACCAGGAAACCCTCAGGCGCAGGGCGCCAAGGGCGCGGCACGACCGAGTGAGATTGCTGCTGGACTACGCACCCGCTACGGCTCTGCGAGCGGTGCCGGATCCGTACTATGGCGACGACGCCGGCTTCGAGCAGGTCATCGACCTGTGCGAAGCCGGCGCGCGAGGTTTACTCCTCGCTGTCCGGTCGACGAGCAGTCCCGTACTCCGGAACTGAGGACGACCAAACCACGGCGGGCTTGCCCTCCGCCGGCGGCGCGGCGGGTTCGATGTGTCCACTCCAGGACTGGCCGCCACCACCATTGTCTTTGCCACCGGGGTTGCCGCTATCCATGTCGAAACTTCCCTGCACGTTGCGGGGATTCTCGCGTGGTGCGTCGCGTCGCTCGCCATCGCCACCTTCGGCAGGTTGCAGCGTCGGCACTGACTCGCCCGGCGCGCCATCCACGCCTGCGATCTGGGGAGCGCTATCACGCGCACCTCCGCCCCCACCGCCGCGACGGCGACGACGGCTGCGACGCGGACGGCGTTCGCCATCGGCCAGCGGCTCGCGCTCACCCTGAGGGGGATGCGCGCCCTGATCCTGCAATGCCTGCTCGCCCTGCGGCGGAATCGTAGCCTGCTGCTGACGCGGTCGATCCTGATTCTGACCGCCGCCGCTGGGGCGCGCATCGCGACCCGCACCGGCACCTGCGTTACCCGAAACGCCGCCATCGCGCGTACGGCCACGACCGCCTCGTTCACCGCGATGCCGTCCACCGCCGTCACGACGCGGCCCGCGCTCACGATCGCCGCCACTGCGTGAACCATCGCGACTGCTGCGCTCGCTGCGCGCGGGCGCGCGCTGTGCCGGTGTCGCAGCCTCGAGTGTCGCTGTAGTGATCTCCGGTTCCGCGCCGAGCAAGCGCTTGACGCGCGCCCAGAACGAGCCGCCATCGGTATGCCGTTCCGAATGCACCACAGGGACGACCGGCGCCGGTGCGGGCGGCGTGCCAGCGGGTGCCGAGGTGCTTGGCAGGATCGCCGCCACCGCGGCGGGTTCCGGTGCGCGCGGCTTGCGTACGCCAGCGGGATCCACGAGCTCCGGGGGTGCCGCGGGCATCTTGTACGAGAGCTGATTGTTCTCGGCGAGCGCCGACTCGTCGTCGCGCACGCGACGGATCGAGTACTCGGGCGTCTGGATGTTCGGGTTCGGCACAAGTACGACGCTGATGCCGCTCTTCTCCTCGAGCGTGGTCAGCCAGTCGCGCTTCTCGTTGATGAGATACGTGCCGACGTCCACCGGCACCTGCACAATCAGCCGCGACGTGCGGTCCTTGCGTGCCTCTTCGCCGATGAGTCGCAGGATCGCGAGCGCCATCGACTCCACGCTGCGGATCGTGCCGAGCCCCATGCAGCGCGCGCACACGACATGACTCGAATCGCTCAGCGACGGACGCAGGCGCTGCCGCGACATCTCGAGCAGACCAAAGCGCGACAGTCTTCCGATCTGGATGCGCGCGCGATCCATCTTCATCGCATCGCGCAGGCGATCCTCGACATCACGCTGGTTCTTGGTGTTCTCCATGTCGATAAAATCGATGACGATGAGGCCACCGATGTCACGGATGCGCAATTGACGGGCGATTTCGTCTGCCGCCTCGAGATTAGTGTTGAATGCCGTCGCCTCGATGTCCGAGCCGCGCGTACTGCGCGCCGAGTTGATGTCGATGGACACCAGCGCTTCGGTGTAATCGATCACGATGCTGCCGCCGGATGGCAGCTGCACCTTGTGACCATATGCAGACTCAATCTGACTCTCGATCTGATAGCGCGTGAACAGCGGTACGTCGTCCACGTACATCTTCAGCCGGCGCTGTGCCTCTACCGGCATGAAGCGCTGCATGTACTCCATCGCCTTGTCGAATGCGGCCTGGTCGTCTACCAGAATTTCGCCGATGTCATCGGCGAGGTAGTCGCGCATCGCCCGCGTCACCGCATCGCTCTCCTGGTAGACCAGGAACGGGGCAGGGCGGGAATCGGTCGCGGCTGCGATCGCGTCCCATTGTGACTTGAGGTTGTCGAGATCCCACTGCAGTTCCTCGACGGTGCGACCGACACCCGCGGTGCGTATGATCGCGCCCATGCCATCGGGGATGGCCAGCTCGTCCATCGTCTGGCGCATCTGGTCGCGGTCCTCGCCCTCGATGCGGCGTGACACCCCACCAGCGCGAGGATTGTTCGGCATCAGCACCAGGAAGCGACCGGCGAGGCTGATGAACGTTGTGAGCGCTGCACCCTTGGTGCCGCGCTCTTCCTTTTCGACCTGCACCAGCAGTTCCTGGCCATCGGCGATCAGGTCGCGCATGTTCGAGCGGCTGCCGTTGCTGCCGCCGAAACCCTTGAGGTAATCGCGGGAAATTTCCTTCAGCGGCAGGAAGCCGTGGCGCTGGGCGCCGTACTCGACGAAGGCGGCTTCGAGGCTGGGCTCAACCCGCGAGATGCGGGCCTTGTAGATATTCGCTTTTTTCTGTTCGCGAGACGGGATCTCGATGCTTAGGTCGTACAGCTTCTGGCCATCGACGAGGGCAACGCGCAACTCTTCCTGTTGAGTTGCATTCACTAGCATTCTTTTCATGTGTTCCACTCAAGGTGTGTTGGGCGGCAGACGAGGGTGTTGTGCGCGCTCTTGCGGGCGCAGCAACGGGCCGTGGGGTGCAGCAGAGTGCCGAGAGGTAAGCGAGGAGGCTGGCGATTAACGCGTTGAGCGTGAGAATGTTCACTGCGTTTTTTATTCGCGTCGCACGAGGCGGCGCGCCAGAAGACCTTGCAAGCAACCTTGCAGACTGCTGACCGACGGTGCTCTCGAAGCTCCTTCTTGGTGCGGAGCTGGTAATCGAGCGTTGCAACCTGGTCGGCCGTACGATGGTCCCGACTACCGGGACCAACTAACATGCGGCATTCAGGCCGCGGTGTTTGCGGTATCCCCAAGCGATGAACCGGGGAACACCAACCTGTCAACTATAGCCGCAGTTCGTTTTAGAAACAATACGTTACGTTAACTCATGCAGTCGCCCCCCGAAATACCTGTCCCCCGCATCCAGGTCAGCCACGTTCTGGTGACCTCTGAAGAGGCAGGTCAGCGCCTCGACAAGGTGTTGAGCCGCCTGCTGACGGGGGTGCCGCGCACCCATCTGTTCCGCCTCCTGCGCAAGGGGGAAGTGCGCGTCAACGGCAAGCGCGCCAAGCCTGAGCAACGCCTGGTGGAGGGCGACGACTTGCGCCTGCCGCCGGTTCGTCCCGCCGCCGTGACCGAGGGGCCCAGGCCGGTGCCACGCCGCCTTACGGAACAACTCGAAGCAGCCATCGTCCACGAGGACGACAAGCTCATCGTGATCGACAAGCCTTCTGGCCTGGCAGTCCATGGCGGCAGCGGCATGGCTTTCGGCGTCATCGAGGCACTGCGCGCCTCGCGTCCCCAGGAAGAACTCGAACTCGTGCATCGCCTGGATCGTGACACCAGTGGTTGCCTGCTGATCGCCCGCAAGCGCTCCGCATTGCGCGCGCTGCACGCACTGCTGCGCGAGGGCGATTTCGACAAAGGCTATCTGGCGCTGCTGGGCGGCAAGTGGGAACTCGGCACGAAGCGCATCGCTGTTCCATTGCGAACCGACTTGCGTGTCGGTGGTGAACGAACGGTCAAGGTCGATGCGGGCGGCAAGGAGGCCGTCACCGAGATTCGGCCCGTGCAATTCTTCGGCAAGATCGCAACGCTCGTGGCCGTGCGCTTGTTCACCGGACGCACGCATCAGATCCGGGTGCACGCGGCATATGCGGGTCATCCCGTCGCCGGCGACGACAAGTACGGCAATGAAGAACTCAATGCCATCCTTCGTGAACGCGGATTGAAGCGCCTGTTTCTGCACGCCCACAGTGTCGGTTTTCGTTGGCCTGAAAGCGGCAATGAAGTAAGCATCAACACACCGCTGCCGGAAGAGCTCAAGGCGGTGCTCGATCGGCTCAGCGACGGCAGCGTGCGCAAACTACGGCCGCCGCCGCTCGCCAAGGCCGAAGAAAATCTGCCGCGTGCGCGACGCCCTCGTACCTGAATAGCCGCGGTGGTGCACATGCAAGCCGTCGCTCGGGACTGTAGAGTTCTCCGTGTTGTTTTGCCACGCATTGCGGGGTTTGGCTTGCCGATGATCACTTGCACGACATTCACCTCATCGTCCCGTCCCATGTGTCGTTGGTCTGCTGTCGCGTCGCGCTGAATTGAAGCGTCGCAACTTTCTTTTACTGTCCGCTGGCACGGCGGCAGTCGCCGCTGCGGGCGGTTGGGCCATTCGCTGGCGCATCGGCGAGCAGCAGGTGCCAGTCGAACTCAAGCTGCGCACGCGCCCGCTGGCGCAATTCGACGATAAGGTCGAATACGACGTCTGCGTCATCGGGTCCGGCATCATAGGGGCCGTGGTTGCGCAGAACCTTGCCGCAGACGGCAAGAGAGTCGTGGTCATCGAATCCGGCTATTCGCCATTCGATACCGTCGATCCCAAGGCAGCGGAGCTGGAAGTCTTCCGCAATGCCGGCAGCATCGAGTATCCATTCCTGAGCACACGGGTACGCGCGGTAGGGGGCACCACCCTCATCTGGACGGGAAATTCCGAACGCTATCTGCCTGTCGACTTCGCGCGCACTCCGCAGGCGAGCGAGTTTCCCGGATGGCCCATCAGCTACGAGCAGATTGAGCCGTACTACGAGCGCGCAAAAGATTCCTTGCACGTGCTCGGCTATGTCGGCAGCCGTTTCGCGCCGCCGCGTCGCAATGCGTTGTCGCTCCCTCTTGGTGGACGGCTCAAATACTGGTTGCGCAGTTCCTTGGGCAACACCTATTTTCCGCAACTGGATTTGCAAAAGGCCATGTTCGCGCTCGGCATCGAATCCGACGTGTTTCCCCGTTCGACCGTCGCCAAGGCGGACCCGCAACCATGGCGGGCCATCGCGCATTCCTGGCCGCTCGTCAGCGCCGATCCTCACATCACTCTGCTGACAGGTGCGACCGCTACGAGCCTTGAAACGAGCACATCCGGTGCCGTCGTCAGCGTCGAGGTAAAGAATCCCTCGGGACTTGCCAGGCGGATTCGCGCCGGCCAGTTCGTCATCGCCGCCGGTGGGGTCGAGACCGCGCGCTTGTTGCTGCAATCCACGAATTCTCATTCACCGCACGGTGTCGGCAATGGTCACGACCTCGTCGGTCGCTGCTTCATGGAGTCGCCTGACCTGGTGTTCCTTGCGCCTGCGGGATCGCGCATGCGCGGACAGTTCGGCAAAGTGCGGTACTTCGCGCACTACGCTGAGCGCGCAGCAAAGGGTCTTCCGGGAATCATTCTGGCCGTCGATCATTCCCAACCCGAGGATGTGCTGCGAATCGAGTGCGGCATCCAGATGCTTCCGCACGCGGCGCAGCGCATCAGTCTCGATCGTGACAAACTGGATGTGCTCGGCAATCCGACGCCGGTGCTCACGTTCGACTGGTCCGATTCGGACCAGGAAACGTTCGCTGCAGGGCGAGCATTGGTGAAGGATCTGTGTGGGCAGCTGGGTGCGGGAGATCCGGTCGAGCAGAAAGAGCTTCACTGGGGACATCACCACAAAGGCCTGTGCCGGATGGGCACCAGTCCGGCGCACAGCGTGGTCGATGTCAACTCGCGCTTGCACGAAGCCTCCAATTGCTACCTCGCCGGCAGCGCGGTGTTTTCCGGCTCAGGTCTGGGCCATCCGACGGTGCTCGCCGTCGCACTGGCCCATCGCCTCACGGACCATCTGAAAGCTGTCTCTGGCTGACTATGTCGGGTATGGCCTCGTGGGCGCGGGAACTACTGCTGAAAACAGTTCGAGAGTAAGCTGGCTGAATGGACGGTCCAAG
>JBDSRN010000033.1:0-2372 GCA_039929265.1 Steroidobacteraceae bacterium
ACGCGCAAATTCGGCACAGCCACGACAGGCAGCTGCACCTGCGGCAGCACCGCGGGCAGGCGCGGCAGCTGCACCTGCGGCAACAGTTGCGAGTGCACCGCCGCCGCGGCCAGACACATCATCAGAATGAGTATTTTCTTCATCGGCTCGGGGAGAATAACGAACGAGGCCGGTGGTTTCGTCCCTTCGGGTCTGAGAAGCTCGACCGATGTGGAAGAAACCGGGCGGCCCGGACGTTATCAAGGCAGGACTCATCGAGTTGCTGCCGCGGTTGCGACGCTTTGCGCGGTCGCTGACGCACAGCGTGCACGATTCGGATGACCTCGTGCAGACGGCGCTCGAACGCGCCCTGCTGCATCACGAGCAATGGCGGCCCGACTCGAAGCTGGATGCGTGGATGTTCGGAATCATGAAAAACGCCTGGATCGATGAAGTGCGCTCGCGGGCGCGACGTGAACGCGTGTTCGCACCCGAGCAGGCCGGCCTCACCGTCGGTGACCGCAGCGCCGAGACGCAGCAGCAGGCGATGTCGCTGCAGTCGGCTATGGAGCGCCTGCCCGACGAGCAGCGCATCGCCGTCGCGCTCGTGCTGGTCGAAGGGCTCACGTACAAGGAGGCCGCAGATGTGCTCGAGGTCCCGATCGGCACGCTGACGAGCCGCCTCGCGCGCGGTCGCGATGCGCTCGCGAAGCTCTTGGCCGAGGGAGCACGCACATGAGCATCACCGAAGCGGAATTGCTGGCGTACGTGGATGGCGAACTCGACGCCGCCGATCGCGCGCGCGTCGAGGCAGCGATCCAGAGCGATGATCTGCTCGCACGGCGCGTCGCGACTCAGCGCGGACTGCGGGCGCGACTCAATGCGTCGTACAACGCGGTGCTCGATGAAGCGGTGCCGCAGCGGCTGCTCGACGTGCTCGCGCCCGACGAGTCGCACGATGCCACCGTCACCGATATTGCACAGGCGCGCGCGGAACGCGATGCCGCGGCGTCGCCATCCCCGCCGGCGCCGCGCGGTCGATGGAGCTGGCGCGAATGGAGCGCGATCGCCGCAAGCGTGCTGCTCGGCGTGCTGCTCGGACCCATGGTCCTCGAAGGCTCGCAGACCCTGCCATTGATCGAACGCGACGGTCGCATCGTCGCGACCGGTGAACTCGACAACGTGATGATGTGGACCCTCGCGCGCGATTCGAATCCCCAGGACATCGCTCGCATGGGTGTGTCGATCCGCGACAAGCAGGGCCGGTTCTGCCGCAGTTTCCTGCTCCGGCAGGGACCCTCGGGCCTCGCCTGTCGCGAGAACGGGGTGTGGATCATTGAGGCCCTGGCGGGCAGTTCCGGGCAACCCGGCAAGGATGCCGGGCTGCGCCAGGCCGCGACCGACCTCCCCGAGTTCCTGCGTCTCGCCATTGAAGCCCGGATGGATGGCGAACCACTGGACTCCAATGCAGAATGGGCGGCAATTCAGAAGCGCTGGCGAAAATAGCAACTGCTCAGTACACTTCCGCGCCCTCGCCAGGGGGTGGTCGCAGGACCGCAAGTCGTCGATTCGGGGTGTAGCTCAGCCTGGTAGAGCGCTACGTTCGGGACGTAGAAGTCGCAGGTTCAAATCCTGTCACCCCGACCAATAAATTCAATCACTTACGCCGTTCTCGGCACACCATCCACGCCGCTGTACGCCGTCGTGTACGCTGCACGCCGCCGGGCGGCGCACAGAACACCCGCAGGGCGGCCACGGCGTGCCTTCCCTGCTCAAGGGATGCACAGGGCACGCAGCCGCCGCATAGCCCAGCCACGGCGCGGCAACGCGGTCCGATGTGCCGACAATAAGAACGGCAGGGAGTTGGCGCCATGGGATTCTTCGACGCGGCATTGCTGCGGACGCTGCTCATCGCCGTGTTCTCGGCTTGGCTGGCCGTGTGGTTCAAGGATCGCTGGGAGCGCAGGCCCAAGCTCATCGCGTTTTTGTGGCACGCCGTCGGCGTAGGTGTTCCGCCGCAGGGCGACGCGGAGCAGGGCTTCGTTGTGAACGTGCACTCCGTGGTGTTGCGAAACAACGGCCGCAAGCCAAGCACCAACGTGCGCCTCGGCCACGCACCCGTCGCCAACCTTCGGTATTCGGTATTCCCCAACGGCCTGCACACCGAGAACCGCCTGCCCGACGGCGGCCTTGAGATCCGCTTCGACCGGCTGGCACCTACCATGGATGTGACGATCACCTACCTGTATTTCGCGCCCACACTCTGGCAGCACGTGAACACCTGACCGGCGACAATTGAACCTGCCGGACGTATTGCCTCAACCGAGAAGGTTACCGAGCTGCCTCATGCCCAATGTTACCGACGCGGTCGTGGCATTGTGTGAGTCTTCGGT
>JBDSRN010000034.1:0-2062 GCA_039929265.1 Steroidobacteraceae bacterium
ATCAGCTCGACGATCTCGATGCCATCGAGGCTCCATCCGTGTGAGCGAGCGCCCGCCTCAAGTTCCTCGCGGCTCTCCGACAGGGTCACGTAAAGACACTTCTCTCCCGCCTTGACCCCTTCGAGCAGGTATTGCAAAGCGAGGGTGGTCTTGCCCGCACCCGGATTGCCATCGATCAGGTAGAGGCGACGGGCAATCAGACCACCATGAAGGATTTCGTCAAGTCCGGCTATGCCGGTCTTCGAGCGATGCGTGTTGCAGTTTTTCATCGTGAGTGCGCAGGTAGTGAAACGCGCCAAGGCGCGTGTACTGTGAATGCAGGGTAGGGTGAAGGCTGAATTCGGGGACATCGGCAGGGTCGCAAGAACTTGTAGAAATACGCCTACAGCGATGCACCGCAGCTCCTGGCTGTCGATTCCGCGAGGCAGCGTAGGAGGAATTCCCCTCCTTTTTCCGGCACCGACTTACAGGAGACATCCCGCCTCGCAGGTATTTTATTTCCAAACCCGAGGTTCTTCGCATGGACCCAACAAACGAAGTCGTCATCGTGCCCTGGTACCGCGAGGACAACTACGCGGAAGTGCTGGCCGTAATGGACGACGCGGCATCCCTGCCGGACTGCTACGAGTGGTGGCATCGCGGAGCGGCCGAGACGGTCGCGCGGCTGAACACGCGCGGAGCCCGCCTCGCGACGGTGTCCATCGATGCGGCGATGTTTCTGGTCTGGTGCAGCGAGAACGATCTGCTGCCCAATGCCGAGGCACGGATGGAATACGCGGCGGAACTCGCCTCCGGCGATTCGTCAGACCAGACGCGCACCGACGCCTGACCTCAGCTGGGTGGTCGTCAGGCGGCCTGCAACCTCCTCGTCGCCTTCGATCATCGCATCGAAACCGATTTCGGCAAGGCGGGCGCTGCTCGCATCCAGGGCCGGGGCATGGAGGCAGGTCACCGTGACGCCCGAGGACTTCAGATCCGCGCGCAGTGAGCAGCAATAAGCATCAATCGACGATTCGTCCGACGGATTGACGATGAGAATTCGGCCCGCCTCGGATGCCGACATTTCCAGCGCGATGCGGCTTACCAGGTCCAGTAGCGCGGCGCGCTGATTACCATTGAAGCGCTCTGCACTGGCGAAAAGCGCATCCACTGAACGACCATCGATGGCCGCAAGAATTGCGTGTATCGCGTCCATCGAATCGATCGCAGTCTCGACAGTGTCGACGCGCTCACCGAGTTCGCGCAGCTCCGTCGTCAGACGATCGAGTGGCGCGTTGGCCACCAGCACCAGATCAAACCCATGGCGTGCACACTGAACCGCGAGTTCGCGACCCATGGAACCTGCGGCACCGGCTACGAGCGCAAGTGGCCTCGATTCAGTATCCATGTCCATTCCCCCCACAGATATTGCATCTACTTGGAGAGTGCAGTCGTCACCCAGTTCCCTGCGATCTTTACGCTCTTCAGATATTTCGCCCAGCACCCGGTTGCGCCATGCGCCGATGCTGTTCGGCGAGTACTGCCGCAGGTATGACCGCTTCGATTGCTGCCTGCAGTTTGTTCTTCCAGCCGGACACCACATCGCCGCCGCCGCTGACCATTGCATCGTAGCCGACCCGCGCCACATCAGCCGGGTCCATCTTGTTGGACTGCCGACCAACCGCTGTATCGAGCATGTCGGCTCGCGCGAAGAAATTCGTGTCGGTGATGCCGGGCGTGAGGCAAGTGACGCTGACCCCAGAGTCCTTCAATTCGTTGCGCAACGCCCATGAGAACGAATCGATGAACGCCTTGCTGGCGTTGTAAACCGCCTGGAAAGTGCCGGGGATGGTACCGACAATCGACCCCGTGATCAGAATGCGCCCGGAACGCCGCAGGCGCATGTCGCTCGCGATGCGATGGATCAGATAAAGAGTGCCCGTTACATTGGTATCGATCACGTGCCGCACTGCTTCGAAGTCCTGATCGAGGAATGCATGGCCCAGACCATGGCCCGCATTCGCGAGAAGCGCATCAACCTGCCGACCGGCGAGAGCCGCGCAGACCTGGTCAACACCTGCCT
>JBDSRN010000035.1:0-4205 GCA_039929265.1 Steroidobacteraceae bacterium
ACGAATCGCGCCTTGAGCAGTAGCTCACCAGGCAGAATCGTCGCCTTTGCCACTTTTCCCAGAGGCTGTTTTTCGTCGGCAAATGCGTCGCCCGGCTGCGTGCCCGCCAGCATCTGGATGGATGACACGTGCCGCGCTTCGATCTGCGTTCCGAAAGGTATCTCGATCGCCGCGACGGCCACGCCGACGAGTCCAGGCTTGCTCGCATCGAGCACTGCCGCGCGTGCGTTCATCCAGCGGGTGGCGACGAAGGCCGCCAGCATTGCAAGGAACACCGACGACAGGATCAGTAATGCGCCTCTACCCCTCAGCATGTTCTTCTCCTCGTGTTACAGCATGCCGGTGGGCCGCTGCAACAGTGCCACTTCCCAGAAAATAGTTGTGCCAGGCTCTGTCAATGTCCTGCTCGTCGAGACCGGCAGGATCGCCACGATAAATGCGGTAATCGCTCGCCATGCCGATGAGATCGCGTGGATGGCACGGCAGCAGCGGGACCGCGTGCCGGGCGTGCAGATTCCCAATCGCGTGGCTCAGGACGCCAGGGTCGAAATGCAGGCCGCGCTCCTTGCAGACGCCACGCCAGATCTCCGCATACTGCTCGGGCTTGCAAGGTTTGAGCTGAATCTTGTAGCCGATGCGCCGCAGGAAAGCCTGGTCCGCGATCTGGTGCGGATCCAGGTTGGTGGAGAACACCAGCACCTGGTCGAACGGCACAGCAAAATGCTGGCCACTGCTGGCAGACAGGTAGTCGCGCTGCTCTTCCAACGGCACGATCCAGCGGTCGAACAGGGCGCGGAGCGAACTACGCTGGCGGCCGAG
Organism: Steroidobacteraceae bacterium; assembly: GCA_039929265.1. Classification (GTDB taxonomy): domain Bacteria; phylum Pseudomonadota; class Gammaproteobacteria; order Steroidobacterales; family Steroidobacteraceae; genus ZC4RG30. The sequence continues at coordinate 820 of JBDSRN010000035.1, forward strand.
ATCGTCGATCAGGAACACCCCGTTGTTGGCCTTGAGCTGCAGCGGCGCGGTCGATGTCCGAGCGACCGGGTCACGCTGCACTTCAAGCATCTCGAGCGTCAGTTCACCGGCCACGGTTACGACCGGGCGCTCGCAGCAGGCGTAGCGGGCATCCCACCCCTGTGCCAGCACGAACTGGTTGGCTGGCGTGTTGAGCGACACCTCGACATGCAGCTGCGGGTCGAATATCTCGATGACCGTCTCGTTCACTGCGATCGAGAAGGGCACCAGAACGAGGTCCGGCAGAACACGTGCCAGCTTCTGCGACAGAAAGGTCTTCCCCGTTCCAGGCTCGCCATACAGGAATATGGCGCGGCCGGAATTGAGTGCGGGCCCCAGCTGATCGCATAACTCGACATCGATGACTACATCTGCGAAGGCGCGGAGCAGCGCACTACGTTCGATGCGGCGCTTGTGGATGGACTGGTGCGCAACGATGTCGCAATAGTCCTCCAACGGCACGGGAGCCGGACCGACATAGCCATTGCGCATGAGCGCGTCATAAGCGTCGGCGCGACCGCGCTCCGTGAGCCCATAACGCAGCTCCCCTTCGGGCCCGAGCCGGCTGCGGACCTCCACCAGGGTCTCGCTGCGCATGAACTGCAGTACTTGTTCCATCACCGGGCCGGGCAAGCCCAGGCGGGCAATGATCTCGCTGAGCGCGAGCACGCCGAAGCTCGCCAGGTGTTTGGAAGTAAGGTCAGCAATGAACGTAAGAGAAAGACCAGTCTGCGCGACATTTGTTGGACGAGGTGCAACGCGCGCGAGGCGCGCCACCTCGAGCGTCGGTTCGTAAGACAGGCTGCGTGCCGGCCGGGAGTAGCCGATCATCGCAGCAGTCCCGTCTGAACCTGAAACATCGGTGGCAGCGCGTCAACGCCTGCGAGCCACAAGGTGACGGCGACGCCACTTGCGATTGCGACCGCATAGGGAAATTTCTTTTTTTTGACTGCGCCAAGCGCCGTATTAGGATCCGGCATCGCGAGCATCGTGGCGGCAACAGGCCACGTGCCTCGACGCGCGAGCAGACACCACCCGGCGACCGCCAATCCAATGACACCTCCGCAAAATAAAGTGGCGCCGACCGCGACGACGCTGAGTTTGATGCCAAGCCAGGCCGCACTGGCTGCCATCAGCTTTACGTCACCCGCTCCGAAGCCACCTAACAGATAAAACGGCAACAAGGCCGCAAAGCCGACGAGAGCGCCACCCAGTGAATCGATCGCACCTGAGCCACCATTGACCAGTGTTCGAACTACCACGGCTGCAGCGAGCATCGCTACCGTGAGCACATTGGAGATGCGACGATTGCGAAAGTCGCTTACGGTCGCAACTAGCAGCCCCAGGGCGAGGGGCGTCGAAATGAAGAGCGTGGGAGTCACGTGAGGTGTGCGGCGATCGTATCGTGCGTGGACGGTTGGCGACCGGCAGCTGACGCCGCCGGTCGCACCATCACTGCAAGGAAGGATGCAATCGCCATGACCCGTTGGTTAGGTGATTGCGGCCGTGAGAGCCTGGATCCGAACACCGATCTGGCCACCGAGCGCCGTGAAGATCGCCACCAAACCGCCAATCACCAGCGCGCCAGCAACGGCGTATTCCACCGCAGTCAAACCCTGTTCATCGCGCCAGAACTTCATCATCAGGGATTTCATGACTAAATTTCTCCATGGATTGTTATTGATCAGTCGTACGCTTCCCGTGCCCTTGTACTGGGAACGCTTGCCACGACATCGTAGTTATGATCGACGCAGTCTGTAGTCCAACGTGAGGAGGGAATTGCGCACGCCAAGACGCAATTGCAGCAGGTTGTGTGCAAGGGTCTTGCGAATACGCTAAAGCGGCAGCACGCATTGTCATGTCGAAGGGATGCCCTCCGCGCTGTCGTTTCAGGACCTTACATGCAGTTACCATAATGAAAGATCGCAAGGAGCTACTACTAGTCAGAAAGTTGCATAGGAGGATTTTGCGACCGGCAACATTGTGGAGTACGTAGGTGAAATGCATACTCACTCCAACGCTGCAACAACGACAACAAGATGCAACGACCTCTGCTCCTATGGATAGACTGCGTTTCCAACACGCGTGACGACAGTACGCGCGCGTTGTGCGAAAGCTTTTTTTGTATTGAGATCTGCGAGCGCGCTGAGGACGCACCAATGATGGTTGCGCGTCTGCAACCCGCGGCGTTGTGCTTTGACTTCGACTATCCGCTCGAGTCGCAGCTCGGCAAGATGCAAACGATCAAACGCGCCCATACCGGCATTCCGGTGCTCATGTTGACGGTCGAACATTCAGAAGCGTTGGCAATCTGGGCGTTCAGGGCGCGTGTGTGGAATTACCTGGTCAAACCTGTGCCTGCGCAGGAACTTCGTGCCAACCTGCAGGTGCTCGCGCGCATCGCCAGCGTCCCATCAACTCAGCGTCGTGAAGTGCGAATGCCGGGTCCCGCAGTCGTGAGTCTCGCGAAGGCCGATCGACCTGCCGCGGCATATGTTTCGATTCTGCCTGCAATTGAACACATCGAACAGAACTTCGGTGAACAGGTCAGTGCAGCCAAAGTCGCTCGTCTATGTGGCATGACACCTTTCAAGTTCAGCCGCGAGTTCCATCAGGCGATTGGCAATACATTTCAGGATCATCTGCTGCGCTATCGTATCGCCGAGGCTTGCCGATGCATCCGGCAACGTCCCGAAATGCCGCTGGCGGAAATCGGCTTTGCGGTAGGCTTCAACGACGCCTCGTATTTTGCCCGCATCTTCAAGCGCTACATGAACATGCGCCCTTCGGAATTCGCACGCGGCAAGAGCGAGATCGACGATACATTGCTTACGCCCGACCTCGCACTTCCCCCGTCGGGTGTGCTGCCGGTGCGGCAGCCTGTTGCGACGAGTCGCTCCGCGATCTCCAATGTGCGTGTCGGTATCCCGCTGGATCCGTCCAGCATTGCGCATCGCGACGCGATTCCGGTCCGCGCCAGGCTTCGCTGTCGACCCTGATCGCAGGCATGCCCAGACAATTCGGTATTGATAGCCCTGAACCTATCCTCAGGTCAGCAGCAGCGGCACCCGCTGACTCACCGCGCACAGTAGCTCGTAGGGTATCGTGCGCGCCCAGTTGGCGATCTCTTCTACCGGCAGGTCCGGACCCCACAGCACCGCGCGGGTTCCCACCGACAGGCTCGGCATGAGCGTCGCGTCGACCGCGATCATGTCCATCGACACGCGGCCGACGAGTGGCAGGCGCTCGTTGTTGACGAGCACCGGTGTGCCGTCGGGCAGCGACCAGGGCAGACCATCACCGTAGCCCGCAGCGAGAATCGCGATGAGGCTGTCCTCGCGCGCGAG
>JBDSRN010000036.1:0-3532 GCA_039929265.1 Steroidobacteraceae bacterium
CAGCGGTAGCGTGTGCATCGACGGAATCGATATCCGCGAGTATCCACGCGCGAACGTGCGCCAGCAGGTGAGCTACGTGGGCCAGGAGGTGATCCTGCTCGACGACACCATTCGCAACAACATCGCATTTGGCGGCGTGCACATGACGCCGGCACGCATTGAGGCGGCTGCCCGGGCCGCGCACGTGCTTGAATTCGCCAATGAGCTCGCGCAGGGACTCGACACCCTGGTCGGGGATCGTGGCGCGCTGCTGTCCGGCGGCCAGCGTCAGCGTATTGCCATCGCGCGCGCTCTGGTGAAGGACGCGCCGATCCTGATCCTTGACGAGGCGACTTCGGCGCTCGACACCGAATCCGAACGTCACATCCAGGCTGCCCTTGCTGCGCTGGTGCGTGGGCGCACGACGCTCGTCATCGCGCATCGGCTCTCGACCGTGGAGCAGGCCGATCTTATCGTCGTGATGGACGGTGGACAGATCGCCGAGTGCGGCACGCACGCGCAACTGCTCGCGCAGAACGGGCTGTACGCGCAGCTGCACCGCCTGCAGTTCAATGCCTGATGCCAACGGCTGGAATCGCATCTGGTACGGCGGTGGGACGAACTGGCCGCTGCGTCCCCTGTCATGGCTCTTCGGTGGGCTCGCGGCGGCGCGGCGTGCGCTGTATTCGGCTGGTGTTCTGTCCCGTCACAGGGTTGCCTGCCCGGTTGTCGTGGTCGGCAACCTCACCGTCGGTGGCACGGGCAAGACTCCGCTGGTCATCTGGCTCGCGCGAGCATTGCATGCGCAGGGGATTGCGGTGGGCATCGCTTCGCGAGGCTACGGCAGCGGTGTCGTCGCGCCACGCATGGTCGATGCCAGCAGCGCGACCGAACAGGTAGGTGACGAGCCGGTCCTCATGCACCGGCGCACCGGCGTGCCGGTATGCGTCGCCGCGCGCCGAACGCTCGCCGCGCAGCACTTGTTCGACGTGGGCTGCCGCCTGGTGCTGTGCGACGACGGCCTGCAACATTACGCGCTGCACCGGGATTGCGAGATTGCCGTGCTTGATGGCGCGCGTGGGCTTGGCAACGGTCAATTGCTTCCGGCAGGCCCGCTACGCGAGCATGCTGCACGCCTGAGCAGCGTGGATTTCGTCGTCGTCAACGATGTGCCGGGATCGCAAATTGCAGTGCCGCCCGGCGCGTTGCACATGCGACTCGTGGGCGAGCAGGTGCTTCCACTGCGGCCGGGCCCTCCTGCCCGGTCGCTGAGCACCCTGCGCAGTCAGCGCGTGCATGCAATTGCCGGTATCGGCAATCCTGCGCGCTTCTTCGCGCTGCTGCGCAACCACGGCCTGGACCTGATCGAACACGCGTTCGCTGACCATCATCCGTACATCGAGCAGGATATTTGCTTCGACGATGCGTTGCCTGTCCTGATGACGGAGAAGGATGCGGTAAAATGCGCGGCCTTTGGTGATGTCCGACATGGTTACGTGCCGGTGGAGGCGCACTTCGGCGCAGCCGATGCGACGCTGCTGGTGCGGCACATCGCCGCCCTGTCCACGGGACGCAAATTGTCAGGAGAAAGGTAAGTGCTGGATGGCCGCCTGCTCGAAATTCTCGCCTGCCCGGTCTGCAAGGGGCCGCTGCTCATGCGTCGCGATGAGCAGGTGCTGATCTGTCGTCTGGATCGGCTGGCCTTTCCCATCCGCGACGGGATTCCCGTCATGCTGGAAGGCGAAGCGCGTCAGCTCAATCACGACGATCCGTTGCTGGCGCGTTGAGCATGTTTCGCGTCGTCATTCCGGCGCGCTTCGGTTCCACGCGTCTGCCTGGCAAACCGTTGCTCAATATTGCCGGGCGCCCGATGCTGCAATGGGTGCACGAGCGAGCCAGCAGTTCGGGCGCGCAGCAGGTCATCATCGCCACCGACGATGACCGCATCGCCGCCGTCGCTCGGGGGTTCGGCGCGCTGGTGCGCATGACTTCGCTCACGCACGTGTCCGGCACCGACCGCATCGCGGAGGTCGCGCACATCGAGGGATGGGAGCCTTTCGACATCGTCGTGAACGTTCAGGGTGACGAACCATTGCTGCCGCCGCAGCTCATCGATCAGGTCGCAGCGCTGCTGCACGCCCATGCCGATGCGGCGATCGCAACGCTTGCGACGCCGATCATCAGCCTCGCGAGCTTGCTCGATCCGAACGTCGTCAAGGTCGTGACCGATCTGCAGCAGCGTGCGTTGCTGTTCAGTCGCGCGCCCATACCGTGGTCGCGGGATACCGCACCAGGCGGCATGGCGAGTCAGCGAAGCTATGCGGGTGCGCGACGCCATCTTGGCATCTACGCCTATCGCGTCTCGGCGTTGCAGCGAATCGGCTCGCTGCGGCCGACACAACTCGAGCAGATCGAAAAACTCGAACAGTTGCGGGCGCTGGAGAACGGCATGGACATTCGCGTGGCCGATGCCAGCGTTCTGCCTGGCCCGGACGTCAACACTGCCGAAGATCTCGCACGCGCTGCGGCCGTGCTCACCGCAGGGAGTATGTCTCCATGAACCCGCTCGGCTTTTTGCAGATGCCCGTGAGCGATGTCGCGCATGCAATTCAATTGTCGCTGGCACCGGTGTTCCTGCTCTCCGGCATCGGCGTGCTGCTCGGCATGCTGACCGCGCGCCTCGCGCGGATCGTCGATCGTGCCCGTCCGATGGAAGAAAACCTCAAGACAGCGGGCACGGCGGAGGCGCAAGTGCTCGTCGACCGATTGAAGCTGCTGGCACGCCGCGCGCGACTGATGAACCGGGCGATCACGCTTTCGACAATATCGGCACTGCTGGTCGCCCTGGTCGTCGCAATGCTGTTCTCGAGTACGTTCGTTGCCATCATCAGTCTCACCGGCCCGATCGCGGTCCTGTTCATCATCGCAATGGGTTGCCTGATCGGCGCGTTGCTGAGTTTTCTCCTCGAAATCCGCGTGGCGACGGCATCGGTTCGCATCGGTCCACAGAATCCAATGAGTGGGGAGAGATCTTCGAACTGAGACCATTAGAAATGGTTGTGGCACGTTTGGACGTGGGTCATTATGAGTGGCAGTCTCAATTGGACAGAATCAGGATGATTCGAACCTTATATTGAGGCGTGCGGGTGCAAACGTTGTGCTAGATTTTGGTTTCGATAGGGAAAGGTTCGCGGCTTTCGCGGACGGAAAAAAAGCGCATGGCCACGCAAGGCAACGACCAAAAACCGCGTAGAGCGCAAGGCATTCCCGCACTGAACGACTCAGATCTCGACCTCGGAGTGCTGCCGGGTCTGCTGGGTTACAACATCCGCCGGGCGCAGATCGCGCTGGGGCGCGATTTCCACCGCAACGTCAGCAAAGGTGAGGTTCGTCCCGGGTTGTTCAGCGTCCTGGTGCTCGCTTCGGGCAATCCTGGCGTGGCGCAGATTCAGCTCGCGCGCCAGCTCGCGATCGACAAGGCCAGCGTCGTGGCGCTGATCGACCGCCTGGAGCGGGCAGGGCTCATCGCGCGCCGCCGCTCGACAGTCGACCG
>JBDSRN010000037.1:0-42888 GCA_039929265.1 Steroidobacteraceae bacterium
GCGCTGCATGTCGGCAGGCGTGGTATCACCCGGCTCCGGCTTTGCCGGCTTCATCAGGTTCATCGCGGTGAAGCCCGCGCCGATGATCACGACCAGGATCGAAGCGCGCAGCATGCGGGGCGCATCACCATCGAGCGCGAAGGTCCACCACAGCGAGTTCGAGTAGTCCACGTCGCGCTGCGCGAAGAATCCGATCCAGATGGCGAATGCCACCACGATGAAGATGCTGGCGAGCCACGCAGGCGTGAAGCGGATCTCCATGATCGATGATTTGCGATAAAACGCACGGCGCCCGAGCCACAGCACTCCCATGACGACACCGAGGATCAGGCCTTCCTCGAAATCCAGACCCTTGAGCAGCGAAACGACTATACCGGCCGCGAGCAGCCAGAGGGTCATGTGGTACGCCGCGCCGATGCGACGGAAGAGCGCCCGCGCGAGGATCAGCAGACCCACGCCAATCACGCTGCCGACGAGGTGCGAGACCTCCAGCACGGCAAGCGGCATAGCGTCTTCGAGCAGCGCGATGCGTGAATCGACGGCGGGAGTCGCGCCCGAGACCAGCAGCACGAATCCTGCGAGGAATACGAGCGCACCGGTAACCTGCGGCACAATCGGCGTGACGTAACCCGCTGCGATCTGTTCGAGGCGCGACAGATGCTTGCGCCCCGCACGGACCTCTTGCATACCGAAGCACAATGCCGCGACGATGAGCGGCGCCAGGTAGTACAGCACGCGCCACAGCAGCAGCGAGCCGAGCAGCTGTTCGGTGGGAATCTGCGGCAGCGCGACCAGCATGATGCTCTCCACCACGCCGAGTCCCCCGGGCACGTGACTCAGGATGCCCGCAACCATCGCGATGGAAAACAGGCCGATGAATTCCACGAAACCCAGACGCGCCGACCCGGGCAGCAATGCCCACGCTACAGTGCCGGCGAGCGCAATGTCCACGATCGCGAGCGCGGTTTGCGACAAAGCTATGGCCAGGCTCGGCGGTCGCAGCGACCAGCCACGGATCTCCAGGGCGACCTTGCCGCTCCAGGACCAGATCAGATATACGAGCACGATCGCTAGCAATCCGAAACCCATCGTCGTCACGAGGATGCTCGGCACGTGCAGCAACGCGGCGGCGAGCTTCGGCTGACTCGTCAGCGACATGCCTGCGAGGAACGCGAACCCGAGCCCGGTGGTGATGCTGCAGAAGCCGGCGAGCGTCGCAACATCCGAGGCGTTCAAGCCCTGCGATCCGTAGAGCCGATAGCGCACCGCGGCGCCAGTGAACGCGGCCACCCCCAGGTTATGGCCGAAGGCATTGGCGATGAACGCCGTGAACATCGTGCGACCATAGGCCATGGTCTTGCCGATGTAGCGCAGGCCCAGCATGTCGTAATAGCCCAGCAGCCAGTAACTCAGGGCGCTGCTCACCACGGCAACGCCGATCGCCTCGAGGGGCACCGCACGGAAGTGCCGCATGACCTCGGCCAGGCGTGCGCCATCGAGCTCCCGGTGGATGACCACGATGACGGCCACGAAAATCGCGACCGAGATGCAGGGGAACAACCAGCGTAGAGAATACGTCCGGCTCATGGCTTGCGGATCATAGTGCGGTTATCCTCGACGGATGCACATAAGCAGGCTCGCGGACCTCGTCATCGACTGCCGGATCGACAACCTGGACGGCGCAATGACGTTCTGGAGCAAGGCAGGTGCTACTGCACACGGCGGGCCTCCAGCGCGAGGCGACTCAATGGCCATGACATCTTTGCAATCTGCCGGAGGCCACCATGCGTTGGCGTGAAGGACGTCGCAGTGACAACGTCGAGGATAGCCGGGGTTCCGGCGGCGGCGGCGGTGGCTTCAAGCTCGGCATCGGCGGTCTCGTGATCGCTGCCATTGCCTACTTCGCCGGGGTGGACCCACGCCTGATCATGGGGCTCATGGAGGCGACACAGACCGCTGCGCCAGAGGCCCCGCCGCAGACCGGAGCGCCCGCAGATGAGGCGGGACAATTCGTCTCGGTCGTGCTCGCCGACACCGAAGACACCTGGACAGCGATCTTCAATGCGGCTGGCCAGACCTATCAACCACCGAAGCTGCGCCTGTTCAGCGGTGGCACGCAGTCGGGATGCGGGACGGCGAGCGCGCAAGTGGGTCCCTTCTACTGCCCTGCCGATTCGCGCGTGTACATCGATCTGGATTTCTACAACCAACTCGCCCAGCAGTTCAAGTTCTCCGGTGATTTCGCACAGGCCTATGTGATTGCGCACGAAGTCGGCCATCACGTGCAGAACCTGCTCGGCACCGCCGACAAGGTGCATGGCGCACGGCAGAACGCGAGTGAGCGCGAAGGCAATGCTTTGCAGGTGCGCATGGAGCTGCAGGCCGATTGCTACGCAGGGGTCTGGGCCCATCACGCCGACAAGGCGCGTCAGATTCTCGAGAGCGGTGACGTGGACGAGGCGCTCCGCGCCGCAGCTGCGGTCGGCGATGATCGCATCCAGCAGAAGACGCAGGGCCAGGTGGTTCCCGACTCGTTCACTCACGGCAGCGCGGAGCAGCGCCAGCGCTGGTTCAAGGCGGGGCTCGAGAGTGGGAAGGCTCAGAACTGCGACACGTTCGGAGCGCGTTCGCTCTAGCGCTCTGCCCATGGCCTCGTTCATCGTCCGCCAGATCACCGTGCTCGATCTGCCACTAATGGCGGCGATGATGACGATATTCGGCGAGGCGTTTGGCGAACCAGATACGTATGCCCATGCACGGCCGCCCAAAGCCTACACCGAGCGCCTGCTCGCCAGCGACAGCTTCATCGCGGTCGCTGCGCTGAAGGGCGATACCGTCGTGGGCGGTCTCGCTGCCTATGAACTGCACAAGTATGAACAGGAACGCAGCGAGATCTACCTTTACGATCTGGCAGTGACGCAAACGCATCGCCGCGAAGGGATTGCGATTGCGTTGATCGGGAAATTGCAACAGATTGCCAAAGCGCGCGGCGCGTACGTGATCTTCGTGCAGGCCGATACTGCCGATGCACCGGCCATCGCGCTGTATACGAAGCTCGGTGCACGCGAAGACGTGCTGCAGTTCGACATAAAGCCCTAGTTTTTTTCACCATCGGCACGAACGCTGTGGTGAGCCCGTCGTCCATGACGAGGGTCGGGCATCGCTGCCCGCCCCTGCCATGCATCAGAACGAGTACGTCAGACGACCGTAGATGAAGCGGCCCGAGCGTCCAAACGGCGAGTAGTTCGAGAACGACTGCGTGCCCGTCGCGTTCACGGCGAGCGGCACCGGATCCGGGTATTCGTCGAGCACGTTCTCGGCACCAACCGCAGCCTTGAAGTGATCGTTGAAAGTGAAACGGCCCTCGATGTCGATCAGTGTGTGCGCGCCATCCGGTGTATCGAATGCCACCGTGCTGCCCGGGAACAGCGTCCGGCCGTAGTGCGTGCCACGCAACGTCGCGCCGATGCGATCCAGAGTCCAGCTGAGGTTGAGGGACTGCTTGTTAGACGGCTCGCCATCCTCGAGGCTCAGGACCTGGATGCGGCTGAACAGCGCAGGCGCAGGACTCAACGCCGCGAGTTGCGGAATCACCGGCACCTTCGTCACATCCGTCTGGTTGAAGTTCGCAGTGAACGTCACATCCAGCTTGCCGGCCGTCGTAAGGTTGAACGGATAGCGCGCGACGATATCGACGCCCTGCGTCTCGGTATCGACACCGTTGATGAAGAACCTGCCGCCGCCAGCCCCCGCAAAGCCGAGACCGTTGAGATACGCCTGCACCGGCGCGCTCGTGAGGTTCTCCGAGAGGACGATGCGGTCATCGATGTTGATCTGGTAGGCATCGACCGTGAGGCTGAGCAGGCCGAACTGCATCACCGCGCCGAGCGAGAAGTTGATCGACTTCTCGGCATCCAGCGGCTGCGCGCCAAGTGCAGCGGCGATCGGGTCGCTGACCGGGAATGTCAGAACGTCGAACGGGATACCGTTGACGAAATTGGTCGAAGCCGTACGGAAGAACTGCTGCTGCAGCGACGGCGCTCGGAACCCGTTCTGCGCGGAACCGCGCAGCGCGAAAGCCGGCACGAAGTCATAGCGTGCTGAAATCTTGCCCGACGCGTTGCTGCCGAAATCCGAATAATGCTCGCCGCGGATGGCTGCAGAGGCGAGGAATTTCTCGGTGACGTTCGCCTCGAAGTCCGCATACACGCCAACCGCGTTGCGATGCTCGTTGGTCGAATCCGTGGGGCGGAATCCCGCGAACACCTGCGAACCCGACGCAGCCGGCAGACCGCTCGGCAACAACACGCCGCCATTGCGATACGAGTCCGGCTCACCCTCGGTGATCGTAAAGCCTTCGCGCCGCGCCTCGACGCCGACGGCGATGTTGAGCGGCGAAAAGAACATGCTCATCTCGACCGGACGAACCGCCGAGAGATTCAGCACGATCTGGTTGTAACCAATGCCACCCGCGTTGAACTCGGTCTTGCTGGAAGGACCGATCGAGCGATTGAGCGTATTCTCGATCGTGTACGACATGATGTTCTTGCCGAACACGAGCGAAGTATCCATGTCCCAGTCGCCGAGCTTCCAGGTGACGCCACCGCCCGCGGCGTAGTCCCCCACATCCGGCGCGATGATCGGCAGGAACCCGTCCGGGTAGATCTGGATGACGTTGCGAGCGTCGTCGGCAATGCGGTAGAAGCCGGCCGATTTCACCTTGCGATTCTGGTAGCTCGCCCAACCATACAGCTTGGCGGAGTCGTTGAGCTGGTAACCCGCATTCGCGAACAGCGTCGCCTGCGTGAGGTCAGGCTCGCCGTACCAGGAATTGAAGCGGTTGAAAGTGATCTCACGCGCATCGAAGCCACCGTTCACGAGCGGGTACTGACGACGCACGTCGTAGCCACCGCGCTCCGTATGGTTGCCGTCCTTGTATTCCGCGGCGACGGTGAGAAACCCGGCTTGGCCGAGCGTCAGGCCTTTCCAAAGCGACGCGGTGACGACTTCACCGTCGTTACGGCGGCGGCTGGTGTTGGCGGGCGCGGGATAATTGGCGCCAGCAGGCCGAGCACCGACGAGGAAGTCGTAGCTCGTTTCCCGATACCCGTAGCTGCCGGTGAGATCGCCGCCCGAGCTGTTCTCGCGCAGGCGCAGATTGATCACGCCGGCGATGGCATCGGAGCCGTACTGCGCGGATGCACCGTCGCGCAGCACTTCGATGGACCTGACCATCGCGGAAGGTATCGTGTTGAGGTCGACGGCGGATGAGCCGCGACCGACCGTCTGGTTAAGGTTCACGAGGGCCGAGGAATGCCGGCGCTTGCCATTGAGCAGCACGAGCGTCTGATCCGGCGCGAGCCCGCGCAGGGTTGCGGGGCGCACGGTGTCGGTTCCGTCGGAAAGACCCGGACGCGGGAAGTTCAGGGACGGCAGCGCAATCGACAGAGCCTGCGCGATTTCCGACACACCTAGATTGGTCAGTGCTTCGGAGTTGATGACATCAACCGGCACCGCCGTATCGAGCGCGGAGCGATCCGCAACGCGAGTTCCGGTTACCACCAGCTCGATGAGTTCAGCCGTCTCATTCGCATCGGCGGGTGGCGCCTGCGCTACTGCCGTTTGCATAAGCAGCGAAGAAACAACAATGGAAGTGAAACCGGTGACTGCGTTACGCATGAAAGCTCCAGAAACGGATAAGACGCTTGTGTGCGCATCTTGTGCCACAGGTGTAACACAGATCAGCGCCTGACCGCCAACGCGGACGCGCTGTAAAAGCTGCATTGTTGTGACAGCGCCACGAATGTTTGGTACGTCCAATAAACCGGGCTACACGACGAACCGATCGCGCGCGCCCGGCGTCGAGTCCATCAGTGATGCGAAGACCACTCTCCGCTACTGACGTATGCCCATGGTCACGGCCAGCAGCGCAGCGGCGACGATCAACTGGCCACGCTCCGCGTCAGGACGCTCCGCTCAGCGCCGCAGTGCGGCGATTGTGAACGTGAGCCAGCCAGTGATCAGCAACACGCCACCAAGCGGTGTCACGAGTCCGAGCATGCGCGGCGCGCCGGCGAGCATGATGTAGATGCCGCCACTGAAGCTGATGATGCCCACGATCAGCAGCGAGGCGCTCGCCCGCAGCCAGCGCGAATCCCCCTGCTGCTGCGCGAGCATGCCAACCGCCAGCAGACCGAGTGCGTTGAAGAACTGGTAGTTCACCGCGGTGTGCAGCGCACCGAGCTGCGCGGGCGACAGCTGTGTCTGCAGCACGTGCTCGGCGAGCGCGCCCACCATCGTCGCGATCGCGAGCAGCAGTCCGGCCGTGGCGAAGTAGCCGCGCGCCTGCATCAAACGGGTGCGGGACGGGCGAGCTGCGCGAGCCGCTGCAGCAGCTCGGCATTGGCCGCCACATGCACGCGCTCGCGCGAATTCAGCCAGTCCAATGCTTCGTCGAGATTGCGTGCGTCGCGCAGTTTCTGCTGCGCAGTGAGCCGATCCGCGTCCGGCTGCCCGCGCTTCTCGACCGGCGGCAGCGGATTCACACGCAGGTGCGTACGGCGCGCCTGTTCGTCGTGCGCAAGCAGTTCCAGTGCATCCTCTGGCAACGGCGCGGCGGTAAGAATGAGCTCGTCGCGCCGACGTACGATCGTCGGAATCTGCGCCTCTTCCGGCGTGGTGAGAATGCCCAGCCGCGCGAGCCCGCGGCCACCCGACACACTGCCGCTCATGCGCGACAACGGCACCGACAGCAGCATGCCGGCGAGCACCGGCGACAGCCACACGAGCAGCGGCGGTGACAACACGCCGAACAGCACGCCAAGAATCACGCCGGCGAGCGTATGTCCCCAATGGAAACGCCATGCCTCCTGCCAGGTTCCCGCGCCCTCGGTGCGACGCTGTGTTGCCCAGCCCGAGTCGCGACCAGTGAGGATCTCAATGACGTAGCGTGTCTGCAGCAACATGAGGATGGGGGCATATAGCGCGGACAGGATCAGCTCGACGATAACGCTGACGATGAGCTCGATCGTGCCGATCGCGCTGCGCACGCGCTTCTTCCACAATGCCTGCAGGAAGCCGACGGTCTTCGGCACGAACAGCACGATGAAGCTGAAGGTAAACAATTCCAGCATGCGTGCGGAATCGAACTTCGGCCAGGTGGGGAACAGCTGGAAATCGTAGTTGAAGTACTCGGGGTCGTGGAACGCCGCCTGTACGGAGAGTGCAAAGCCGAGCACCAGCAGCATCGCCCACAACGGCGAAGACAGATAGCTCATGATGCCGAACGCGAAGTGCATCCGGCTGTGCCAGCGCAGACCGCTCGCACCCACGACCTTCGCGTGCTGCAGATTGCCCTGTGCCCAACGGCGGTCGCGGATCGCAAGATCGATCAGCGACGGCGGACTCTCCTCGTACGAGCCTTCCATCTCGCAAGCCATGCGCACTTTCCAGCCGGCGCGACGCATCAATGCCGCTTCGACGAAATCGTGCGAGAGGATGTGGCCGCCGAACGGTTTGCGGCCAGGCAGCTCGGGCAATCCGCACGAACTCGCGAAGGCTTCGATGCGCAGGATCGCGTTGTGGCCCCAGTAATTGCCGTCGTCGCCGGCCCAGGCGGATGCGCCGCGCGCGATCGGCGGGCCATAGATGCGACCCGCGAACTGCTGCAGTCGCGCGAACAGGCTCATGCGACCCACGAGTCGCGGCACCGTCTGCAGCAGACCGAGAGAGGAATCGGCGCGCATAGCACGCACCAGCCATACCAAAGTCTGCGCCTCGATGAGACTGTCTGCGTCGAGGATCACCATGTAGTCGTAGCGACCGCCCCAGCGCTCCACGAAATCCTGCAGGTTGCCTGCCTTGCGTCCGATGTTGGCCCAGCGACGGCGATACCAGACGGGCATCAGGCTGCCGAGCGCGCGACGCAGGCGATCCACTGCGAGCGTCTCGCGTATCCACGCATCCGCCTTGGTGGAATCCGACAGCAGCACGATCTCGAAGCTGCCCGCATCGCCCATCCCATCGAGCGCTTCGGCCATTGCACGCATGGCGGAGGTCGTGCGGACCGGGTCCTCGTTGTAGATCGGCATGACCAGCGCGGTGCGCCCAAGCTCCTGATCCTCGCGCGCGAGTGGTGTCGCCTTCTGCGGCAGCAGGCCAGCAAACGCCGAACCCGCAGCCTGCGCGATCCAGCCGAGCGTCATCGCGAAGAACGCGACCATGACCCCCTGCAGGAACGTCATGCTCTTGCCGTAGCTCACGATCGAGAGCATCTCGGACACGCCGTAGTACAGGATTGCGATGGTGCCGCTGATCGCGACGATGCGCGCGAGCAGCACGCGTCCCCCGGGCCACCTGTGTTCGCGCGCCATGATCGGCGGCGTGCGCAAATCCTGGATCGGCATCTCAAGGGGCGCTTCGGCGGGCATGGAACCCGCCGCGAGAGAGGGAGCCGTGGTCAGTTCGGCGTCCATCGATACAACCAGGTCTCACCGACCGGCTTACCATCCTTGCTCAGCAAACCGCGCAGCTCGATCACGCCGGCGCTACCAGGGTCGAGCTCGAAGCTCGCGCGCAGGCCACGGATCGTGGGATTACTCTGCACCACCGGATGAAAGATCTTGCCCGCCGATGCGGAAACTTCGAACTTGATCTTGTCGGGCGCGGTACCGGCACCGACCAGATCGATGACGAACAGCTTGCGATCGCCATCGAAGGAAGTGCCGGCACTCGTCGACACGATCTTCGCAAGCGGGCTGGTGAGCAGCGATTCCGCTGTCCAGCGCAGACGGTACGCGCCCGGATACGGCTTGCCCGCTGGCAGGACTTCGCGCGGCTGCCAGAACGCGACGATGTTGTCGTTGGTCTCGCGCCGGGTCGGAATCTCGATGAGTCGCACCGGGCCTGGTGACCCGGGCTCGCCCTTGAACTCGACCCACGCGCTCGGGCGTCGCTCGTAGTTGGCTTCCAGATCCTGGAAGTCGGCGATCATGCGCGCCCGCTGCATGAGCCCGAAGCCCTGCGGCTTCGTGCTCGTGAATGCAGAAAGCTGCAGCTCGCGCGGATTGGCGAGCGGGCGCCAGATGCGCTCGCCGTCAGGATTCTGGATCAGCAAGCCATCTGAATCGTGCACGCGCAGACGGAAGTCCTCGAAACGTGTGCGATTGGTGCCATCGAAAAGGAACATCGAGGTGAGCGGCGCAATACCGACGTTGCGCAGATCCACGCGGGGGAACAGCGTGAACTCCACGTCCATCACGGTCTCGCGTCCCGGCGTGACGATGAACTTGTAGGCACCTGTGGTTGACGGGCTGTCGAGCAAGGCGTGGATGACGATCCCCGCCGCATTGCGCGCCGGCTTTTCGATCCAGAAGCGCGTGAACGAAGGAAATTCCTCACCCTGCGGCTCCGCCGTGCGCAGCGCGAGCCCGCGCGCGGACAGACCGTAAACCTGCCCGCGACCGACCGCGCGGAAATAGCTCGCGCCCTGGAATACGGCGAACTCGTCCCAGTACGTGCGCGAATTGATGCGGGTCCGGATGCGGAAGCCAGAAAGCGACAAGGGCACCGTGCGCAGCTTCGCCGGCACACCCGGTCCGAAGTCGAACATGTCGGGCTGCGAGATCATCTCGGTCGACATGCCGTTTTCGACGATGAAGATCGCGACCGGCGCCTTGAACACGAAGCCCGCGGGCAGCAGGTCGATGCGGAACGGCAGATTCGCCTTGTCCCAGATCGCGTGCTCCGACCGGAAGCGAATCTGCCGATACTGGTCGTACGAAACCTCTTCCAGCCCCGGCGTGACAGGCGAAGAATTCTTGTACGGCTGCGCCGCGAGGCGGCGCGCTTCATCCAGCACCGCCTGGTCGGAGAACGGCACGGACTTGGGCGCTGCTGCCGACGCTGCCGCTTTTGCGGGACTCGATGCCGCATTCCCGACGGTGTACACCGCAGAAGCCATCACGAGATTCATTGTCAGGGCGAGCGCAAGTGCGCCGCGGATTCGCAGTGTCATGGGGACGGTATTGCTCCGAGACCGAGGGCGGCAGGTATTCGTATACTGAATGCGGCGAGTTTATCGCCATAGGACGACTCTGACAGAGCCGAAAATCAGCGCGGTCGTTTGGGAGGTGGCCGGCGGGTGTGCTGGGTGCGGAAACTCTTGCCCTTGTGCGCTCCGGCAGGTGCCGCTCCCGGGCGGCGCGCGCCCAGCCCCGTGCCGGGGGGCTGGAATGCGGGGATCAGATGCTGTTTACCGCTGCCTATGAGGTGCGCCCGCCCCATGTGGCGCAGCGCCTCGCGCAGCAAGGGCCAGTTCTCCGGGTCGTGGTATCGCAGGAATGCCTTGTGCAGGCGCCGCACGCGCAGACCCTTGGGAACCGTCACCTCTTCGCTGGTGCGAGTGATGCGCTTGAGCGGGTTCTTGCCGCTGTGATACATCGCCGTCGCGGTCGCCATCGGCGAGGGCAGGAATGCCTGGACCTGATCGGCGCGAAAGCCGTTGCCCTTGAGCCAGAGCGCGAGCTCGAGCATGTCTTGGTCAGTGGTGCCCGGATGCGCCGCGATGAAGTACGGGATGAGGTACTGCTCCTTGCCCGCCTCCTTCGAATACTTCTCAAACAATTCCTTGAACCGGTCGTAGGTACCCATGCCCGGCTTCATCATTTTCGACAGCGGGCCTTCGCGCGAGTGCTCCGGGGCAATCTTGAGATACCCGCCGACGTGGTGCTGCACCAGCTCCTTCACATATTCCGGCGATTGGATCGCGAGGTCGTAGCGCACGCCCGAGGCGATGAGGATTTTCTTGATGCCCGGCAGCGCGCGCGCTTTTCGATACAGACCGATGAGCGCGGAGTGATCGGTATTCAGGTTCGGGCATATGCCCGGATACACGCACGAAGGACGCCGGCACGCCGACTCGATCTCCTTGCTCTTGCAAGCGATGCGATACATGTTCGCGGTCGGCCCACCGAGATCCGAGATCACGCCGGTGAAGCCTGGCACCGTGTCGCGGATCGTCTCGATCTCGCGCAGCACCGAGTCTTCGGAGCGATTCTGAATGATGCGACCCTCGTGCTCGGTGATCGAACAGAAGGTGCAGCCGCCGAAACAGCCGCGCTGAATCGCGACTGAGAAGCGGATCATCTTGTATGCCGGAATCTGCTCATTACCATAAGCCGGATGCGGCTTGCGCTGGTACGGCAGGTCGTAGATGAAATCCATCTCTTCCGTCGTGAGTGGAATCGGCGGCGGATTGAGCCATACATCCGCGTCGCCGTGGCGCTGCACGAGCGAGCGCGCGTTAGCCGGATTCGCCTCCAGATGCAGGATGCGCGAGGCATGCGCGTACATCACGGGATCGTCGACTACCTGCTCGTACGAAGGCAGGCGGATCACGCTGTGCTCGCGCCCGGCGTTCTTCACGCTGCGCTGGAAGCGCACGATGTTGTCGGCGGGACCAGGCGCTTTGACGGCATTGCCTTTCGAGGGCGTCATTGCATAGGGATCGACCGGCGGATTCACCGGCCCAGGCGCATCGAGGTGCGTGGAATCGATCTCGGTGAAATCCGCATGCGCGTCGCGGCGGATAAACGATGCTCCGCGGATATCGGTGATCGTTCCGATCGACTCACCTGCGTCCATGCGTCGCGCGATGTCGGCAATCGCGCGCTCGGCGTTACCGTAGAGGAGCAGGTCGGCCTTGGCATCGAGCAGAATCGAGCGCCGCACCTTCTCCGACCAGTAGTCAAAGTGCGCGATGCGCCGCAGTGATGCTTCGATGCCGCCGATGATGATCGGAACTCCGCGATAGGCTTCGCGTGCGCGCTGCGCATAGACGATCACCGAGCGATCGGGTCGCTGGCCGCCCTGCCCGCCCGGCGTGTACGCATCATCGCTGCGCACCCGACGATCCGCGGTGTAGCGGTTCACCATCGAATCCATGTTGCCGGCGGTGATGCCGAAGAACAGTCGCGGCTTGCCCAGCGCGCGCAGCGCATCGGCATTGCGCCAGTCCGGCTGCGCGATGATGCCGACCCGCAGACCCTGCGCCTCCAGGAGTCGCCCAATGATCGCCATGCCGAAGCTCGGGTGATCCACGTACGCATCGCCCGTTACGATGATGACGTCGCACTGCTCCCAGCCAAGTCCCCGCATCTCTGCGGCACTGGCAGGCAGGTAGGGCGCCGCCGGGCGTACCACGGGGGTGCGCGCGAGCCGGGGCGTTTGCGGGAAGGGTTGGAGCGACATGCGGGCTTCGGAAAGCGGGGGAGCGAAGGCTACAGTGTAGCGGCTCGCGGCATTTGCCGCGGATGAAGGAGAAGTCAATGAGCTTTCAGCATCGTTCTTCGACGATCCCCCCATTTTCGCGACCAATTGCTGCTGGATCGCGTCCGTTGCTGGCGGTATGCCTGGCAGGATGGGCCGCCGGCTGAGGCTCCCGTCCAGCCGAGACGCCAGCGCAGTTCATTCCCGGATCAGCGCGCAGCAGCAGCGGCGTATCACAGGGCGAACGCCATCGACTCCGACTCCGGATTTCGACGCGAAGGTCACCAACGGCGATGCGACTTCCGAGGTGGCCCTGAGCGGGTTATATGCGGAGCTGAAACAGGGTCAGTGAGCTCGCGGTTGTCGGCAATTTCGGCACGTCGCGTGACGTCCGTCACAGGCATCGCAATGCACACCAACAAGGTATGCGCACGCATCGACGCAAGTGTGCGCCAGTGAAGGGAAGCCAATTCACGAGCTCGGCCATTCTTCCTTACCCTGGGGATATCGGTGCTCACTGTGACTGCGTCCAAGAACCTCATGCGACTGGCGCCGCGCTCGCGTGCCGAGGCGATACTGCAGCGTCGCCTCATCCTCGTTGCCGAGGGCGATCAGACGAGCCAGCGAGTCATCGCCGAGCAGCTCAGTATTCTTGGCTATGTCGTCGACGCGGCGGGCAACGGTCGCGAGGCGCTGCGCCTGTGGAAAAGCGGCGACCATGTCCTGCTGTTAACCGACCTGCGCATGCCGGAGCTGGATGGTCTTGAGCTCACGCTCGCCATCCGCGCCGCGGAAAAACATGGCGCGCACATGCCGATCATCGCCCTGACTTCGAACGCGCCAGACGCAGAGGCTGAACGCTGGCGCGCCGTGGGGATGGATGGTTACCTCGCCAAGCCGGCCTCGCTGGAGACGCTTGCGGCGACCGTGGAGAAATGGGTACCCGACTTGCACATCCTGTGCGCAGTCAAGCCGGACCCGCTGCCCGAAGACACAGTCACACTCGACATCCGCGTCATGCAGGATCTCATCGGCGATGAGCCGGACCTGACACGCGAATTGCTGCAATCTTTCGCGACGCGCGCCCGTATCACCGCACAGAAGCTCACCGAGGGCATTCACACCCATCGCTTTCGCGACGTGGCCGACGCAGCACACAATCTGAAATCTTCCGCACACATGGTTGGGGCAATCCCACTCTCGCGCCTGTGTCAGTCTGCGGAGGTGGCGGCGCAGAGCATGGATCTGCCCGCACTAAACGCACTGCTGCCACAGTTCGAAGCTGAACTGCGCGCCGTGCAGCGCGAGCTCGCAAGCACACTTGCGGCATGAGCGGCATGAGCGGCCGCCGCCATACAGTAGGAGACTTCTGACGGCAGTGTATGCCGCAAGACTGCCGGCCGGCCTTGACGCGCGGCGTACAATCCTGCGCATCCATGCCTACTCCGAAAAATGCGACTGACGCGATCCACATTCATGGTGCGCGTCAGAACAATCTCAAGAATCTCGATCTCACACTGCCACTGAACGAACTCATCGTCGTCACGGGTGTGTCTGGCAGCGGCAAGTCTTCGCTGGTGTTCGACACGCTGTATGCCGAAGGCCAGCGGCGCTACGTCGAAACCTTCTCGCCATACGCACGCCAGTTCCTGGATCGCATGGACCGCCCGCAGGTGGACCGCATCGACGGCATTCCGCCCGCGATCGCAATCGACCAGACCAATCCCGTGCGCAGCTCGCGCTCCACCGTCGGCACGATGACGGAGATCAATGATCATCTGAAATTGCTGTATGCACGTGCCGCGACGCTGTATTGCCGCGGCTGCAGCAAGGCGGTGAAGCGCGACACACCCGCCAGTATCTTCGCCGAAATCAACGCCGCTGCAGCGCTGCTCGGTGATCCGCGCGTGCTCATCACCTTCAGCGTGCCACTGCCGAAGAGTTTTGCGAAGGGCGAAGTACGATCGCTGCTCGAGAAGCAAGGTTACACGCGCATCCGGGAAACCCGCGCGGACTCGCTCATCGTCGTGCAGGATCGCCTGAAGCTCGCCAGCGCAGACTCGTCGCGCGTGATGGAGTCGCTCGAGTCCGCGCTGCGCGTGGGCAACGGGCGCATCGCGGTGCACGCGCTCGCCGATGACGACAGTGAGGCCAAACCGCACGACGCCGCCGTGTGGCGTTTTTCCACCGATCTGCATTGCGCCCAATGCAACATGGCGTATCGCGATCCGGTGCCCAGCGCGTTCTCGTTCAACTCGCCGCTCGGCGCGTGCGACACCTGCCGCGGTTTCGGTCGCGTCATCGGCATCGACTACGGGCTCGTCGTTCCCGACCAGACGACCACGCTGCGCGAAGGGGCGGTGAAACCCTGGCAGACCAAGACCGGCAAGCAGAGCCAGAACGACATGGTCAAGCACGCGAAGAAGAATTCGCTGTCGCTCGACATTCCGTACCGCGACCTGCCGCCAAAACTCAAGGACTGGGTCGTCAACGGCGATCCGGGCAAGAAGCGCGGACGCTGGTACGGCATCAAGGGCTATTTCGAGTGGCTCGAAAGCAAGTCGTACAAGATGCACGTGCGCGTGCTGCTGTCGAAGTACCGGTCCTATTCCACCTGTCCTGCCTGCAACGGCGCGCGGCTCAAACCAGAATCTCTGCTGTGGCGCCTCGGCGCTGACACGACCTGCAACATTCACGAGATGATGTTGTTGCCGATCGAGCGCGTCGCACGCTTCATGGCGGAGCTGCGTCTGCCCACGCTGCTGGGCGAGGCGACAGATCTGCTGATGGGCGAACTTCGCTCGCGGCTGCGCTATCTCGACGAGGTGGGGCTCGCCTACCTCACGCTCGATCGCCAGTCGCGCACGCTGTCCGGCGGCGAGGTCCAACGCATCAATCTCACCACGGCGCTGGGCACATCGCTCGTGCACACGCTGTTTGTGCTCGACGAGCCGTCCATCGGCTTGCATCCACGCGACATGCAGCGCGTGATCGAAGTGATGAAGCGTTTGCGCGATGCCGGCAACTCGCTCGTCGTTGTCGAACACGATCCGCAGATCATGGCCGAGGCCGATCGCATCCTCGACATTGGTCCGGGCGCGGGCGAGCACGGCGGCGAGATCGTCGCGTACGGCACGCCGGCCGAGCTCAAGCGCCATCCGAACTCGCTCACCGGCGCGTATCTCAGCGGCCGCAAGGTTGTCGCGATGCCGCAGTCGTTGCCGGCGGGCAAGGTGCAACGCTTGATCTGCCTGCGGGGTGTCACCGAGCACAACCTGCGTAACATCGACATCGAGATCCCTCTGAACCGCCTCGTGTGCGTCACGGGTGTGTCGGGCTCGGGCAAGTCGACGCTCATCGAAGACGTGCTGTATCCCGCGATGCAGAGGGCGCGAGGCAAGCCCACGGTCACCCCTGGTGCGCATCGCGAACTCACCGGCTGGCAATATGTGGTCGACGCGATGCTGGTGGATCAGTCGCCCATCGGTCGCACCACGCGATCGAATCCGGCGAGCCACGTCGGCGCGCTCGACTGCATCCGCACGATTTTCGCTGCGGAGCCGGAATCGCGATCGCGCAAGTACACGGCAGGCACGTTCAGTTTCAATTCCGGCACGGGTCGCTGCCCCGCGTGCGGCGGTAATGGCTTCGAGCATATCGAGATGCAGTTCCTCTCCGACGTGTACCTGCGCTGCCCGGAGTGCAACGGTCGCCGCTATCGCGATGAGGTGCTTGAAGTACGCCACGAGGGCGCCGATGGACGCCGTGCCAGCATTGCTGACGTGCTCGAGATGACCGTCACCGAGGCACTGATATTCTTCGCGAAACACCCGCAGGTGAAGGCGCGCCTCGCACCGCTGGCCGATGTCGGTCTCGAGTACGTGCGCCTAGGTCAGCCCGTGCCCACGCTCTCGGGCGGCGAAGCGCAGCGACTGAAGCTCGCGGGCCATCTAGCCGATGCTGCCGCTGGCAAATCCGCCGGCGGCAAACTGCTGATGTTCGACGAGCCCACTACCGGGCTGCATTTCGCCGACGTCGCAAAACTGATGGGCGCGTTTCGAAAACTGCTGAGCAACGGTCACTCGCTGCTGGTGATCGAGCACAACCTTGATGTGATCCGCGCGAGCGACTGGCTCATCGATCTCGGTCCGGAAGGCGGCGACGGTGGCGGCGAGATCGTCGCGACCGGCACGCCGGAGGAAGTGATGCGCGTCCAGCACTCGCACACCGGCCGCGCGCTGATCCAATACGCAAAGGGCATCACCGCCGAGGCACGCGCCGTCGCCGATGGCTTGGTACTGCCGGAAATCACGCCGCCGCGCGTGCGCCACGATGCGCGGGCGATGCTCATCCACAACGCGCGCGAACACAATCTCAAGAACATTGACGTGCGCATTCCGCACGGTGGTTTGACGGTGATCACTGGTGTGTCCGGCTCCGGCAAGAGCACCCTCGCGTTCGACATCATCTTCAACGAAGGCCAGCGTCGTTATCTCGAATCACTGAATGCGTACGCGCGACAGTTCGTGCAGCCCGCTACCCGTCCGGATGTGGATGCGATCTATGGCATTCCGCCGACGGTTGCTATCGAGCAGCGCACCAGTCGCGGCGGTCGCAAAAGCACGGTGGCGACGCTCACCGAGATCTATCATTTCCTGCGATTGATGTACGTCAAGCTCGGCACGCAGTACTGCCCCGATTGCGATGTCGCCATCGAACCGCAGAGCGCCGACGCGATCGCCGCGCGCATCCTCAAGCAGTTCCGCGGCAAGAACGTGACGCTGCTTGCGCCGCTGGTGGTCGGGCGCAAGGGCATCTACACCGATCTGGCGCGCTGGGCCTCGCACAAGGGATATTTTCACCTGCGCGTCGACGGCGCGAACGCGCCGACCGACGCCTGGCCGAAGCTGTCGCGTTTCAACGAACACAATATCGAGCTGCCGGTCGACGAGATCGACATCACGCCGCGCAACGAGAAGCGGCTCCGCGAAGCGCTCGATCGCGCGCTGGACTACGGCAAGGGTGTCGTGCAGCTACTGTCCGGCAAGCAGGACAAGCTCACGGTGTTTTCATCACGGCGCGCCTGTCCGTCCTGCGGCACGAGTTTCACGGAACTGGATCCGCGCCTGTTCTCGTTCAATTCGAAACAGGGTTGGTGTGAAGGCTGTTTCGGCACCGGGCTGCAGATCGACGACTTCGACGCCGAGCAGAGCGGCGAGGAAGGCGTCTGGCGCGACACCGGCGACGGCGAGCCTACGGCATGCGAGGGCTGCCATGGCGCACGGTTGAATCCCGTGGCGCTGGCGGTGCGCTTCCGCAAGCACTCGATCACCGCGATGACCGCCCTGTCGGTGAACGAGCTGACGAAGTTCTTTGCGAAACTGCGGCTCGTCGGTCGCGAGGCGGCGATCGCGCGCGATCTCGCGGCGGAGTTGAAGACACGACTCGCGTTTCTCGCGCGCGTGGGCCTGGGCTACCTCACACTCGATCGCTCTGCGCCCACGCTGTCAGGCGGCGAGACCCAGCGCATCCGACTCGCCGCGCAGCTCGGGTCTAACTTGAAGGGTGTGTGCTACGTGCTCGACGAGCCCACCATCGGCCTGCATCCTCGTGACAACAAGATCCTGCTGAGCGCGCTCAGCGAGCTCGCGAGCCTGCGCAACACGCTGGTCGTCGTCGAGCACGACGAGGACACGATCCGGCAGGCAGACCACGTCGTGGATCTCGGTCCCGGGGCAGGCACACGCGGCGGTCGCATTGTCGGCGAAGGGCGTGTGCAGGATCTCATCGACAATCCGGGCTCGACAACGGGGCGCTTCCTCAAATCACCGCTCATGCACCCGAAGAAGCCGCGTCGTCCCGTGAAGAAGGACACGCCGCGGCTGGAGATCGAAGGCGCCACGCTTCACAACTTGCGTGATCTCGACATCAGTGTGCCGCTCGGCCGGCTCGTCGTCGTCACCGGGGTTTCGGGCTCGGGCAAATCCACGCTCGCACGCGACGTGCTGTACAAGAACATCAAGCAGCGGGTCGGCCTGCCGTTCAGCAAGCGCGGCAACATCCCGGCGGCGACCGGTTGCAAGGCGCTGCGTGGCGTCGAGCAGATCGACCGGATCCTGGAAGTCGATCAGACGCCCATCGGCAAGACGCCGCGCTCCTGCCCCGCGACCTATGTCGGATTCTGGGACAACATTCGGCGCATCTACGCCAGCACCACCGAGGCGAGCATCCGCGCCTACGACCCGAGCCGCTTTTCGTTCAACACCTCCGGCGGACGTTGCGAAGCCTGTGAAGGCCAGGGCGTGAAGACGATCGAGATGAGTTTCCTGCCCGATGTGAAGCTGCTGTGCGATGTCTGCGGAGGACGTCGCTTCGACGGCGAGACACTATCGGTGCTGTGGCGGGGCAAGTCCGTGGGCGACCTGCTCGCGATGAGCGTCGAGGATGCAGTCGAGTTCTTCAAGTCGCATCCCGCCGTGCATCACTCGCTCACGTTGCTCAACGACGTGGGTCTCGGCTATCTCACGCTCGGCCAGCCAAGCCCGACCCTGTCGGGCGGCGAGGCACAACGCATCAAGCTGGTCACCGAGCTTGCGCGCATCCGCGGCGACCTGCAGATCGCGTCGCTCCCCGAAGAGATGAAACGCGGCGCCCGTGCGCGTCACTCGCTCTATGTACTCGACGAGCCCACCGTCGGTCTGCACATGGCGGATGTCGAGAAGCTCATCACCGTGCTGCATCGGCTCGTCGATGGCGGCAACAGCGTGATCGTCGTCGAACACAATCTCGACGTCATTGCCGAAGCCGACTGGATACTGGATCTCGGTCCAGAAGCCGGCGATGGTGGTGGCAAGATCGTGGTCGCCGGCACACCCGCCGACGTAGCCGCGCGCAAAGGCTCGCGCACCGGCGAAGTGCTGATCGATTTTCTTGAAGAGCGCACATGAGCCTGCCGATCACCGTGATCCTGAATCAGGGATCTGGTCATCGCGACAAGGGGGAGACGCGCGCCGCGATCGAAGCAGAGCTCGCAGCCGCGGGTCGCGCACACGAGATCCACGTGATCGAAGATGCTGACGAACTGTCGAAGCGCGTCGGCGAGATTCTCGCGGCCTGCGGCAGCGAACGCCACATCATCGCCGCTGCCGGCGGTGACGGCACCATCAACGCCGTGGCGGCCCAGGTGCTCGGCACCGAGCATGTGTTCGGTCTCATTCCGATGGGCACGTTCAACTATTTCGCGCGTGACCTCGGCATTTCGCTCGAGCCAATCGAAGCCGTGCGCGTTCTGTGCACTGGCGTCGAGCGGCGCGCGCATGTGGCCACCGTCAACGACCACTTGTTCCTGAACAACGCCAGCTTCGGGCTGTACCGTCATCTGCTCGAAGAGCGGGAACAGCTCAAGCAGAAACTGGGTCGCTACAAGATCGTCGCCGTGTTCGCAGCGGTATATGCCTTGTGGCGGCACCGGAACGTGTACACCGTGCAGCTGCGCGTCGACGAGCGCGTCGAAACGCTGCGTACGCCGATGCTGTTCTTCGGCATCAACGCCTTGCAGCTGGAAAAACTCGAGCTCGACGTGGCGAAGTGCACGCACGACGGCCACATCGCGGTCCTCGCGCTGCAGCCCATGAGCCCGTGGAAGATGCTCGGGCTCGCACTGCGAGGGGTGCTGCAGGGGCTGCGCGATGCGCCCAACCTGCGCTGCCACGCGGCGTCGCATGTGGAGGTGACCGTCAAAGGTCGTCGCAGCACGAAAGTGGCAGTGGATGGCGAGAGCATCGAGTGTCGACTGCCACTGGACGTGCGCATCCAGCGCGAGGCGCTGCCGGTGATGGTGCCGCAGAAGCCGGAGCCCAGAAAATGAGCGATGAGCCGTTCGTGGTGGCACAGATCTCCGACACTCACTTCGGCACGGTGGAACCGGAGGTGCGGGCAGGGTTGCTGGCCGATCTCGCGCGGGATCCACCTCAGGTCATCATCCTCACGGGCGACGTCACGCAACGTGCGCGCGAATCGCAGTTCGCCGAGGCGCGCGAGTTCCTGACCGAACTGCCGGGTAGTTCGATACGTCTCGCGCTACCCGGCAATCACGACATCGCGCTGTTCGACATCGTGTCGCGCGCGTTCACGCCCTACCGCCTGTTTCAGCGCTACGTATCCGCAGAACTGGAACCCGTGTTCGAACATGCACGACTGTCGCTCACCTGCGTGGACGCCACGCGGCGCTGGCGTCACACCAACGGCACGCTCGCGCGCGCCCAGATAGAGCGCGTGGCGACGCGCCTGCAGGGCACGCGCGCGGACTTTCGGATCGTCGCGACCCATCAGCCGCTGGTCGCGCGCGTTGCGAGTGACGTGAAGAATGTCGCCCGCGGTGCCGCCCCTGCGCTTGAACGCTGGATCGGTGCCGGCGCCGACCTGTTCATCGGTGGACACATTCACCTGCCTTATTGTCTGCCGGTGGCGATGCAGGACAACTCGCGTGGCAGTGTGGTGCTGCAATCCGGCACCAGCCTGTCCACGCGGATACGTTCCGGCATCCCAAACTCGTACAACCGGATCGAGCTGATCGGCAGCGGTGACGCACGCTGCATGAACCTGGAACGCCGCGACTTCAATCGCGAGACACAGCACTTCGCGCACCATTCAGCGCATCGCGCGACAATCGGAACAGCGGGTTGGGAACTTGAAACTGCACACTAAGATGAAGCGCTGGCTGGCGCTGCGCGTCGCTGGCGTCGAGTTCGCCGCATTGCTGGCCGTCGTGCCGCTGGGCGCCGGTGTACTCCTGTTCGCCGAGCTCGCGGAAGAAACCATCGAAGGCGAAGAGATGGGATTCGATCGCGCCATCCTGCTCGCGATGCGTTCGACGAACGACGTGCACGATCCACGCGGGCCGGATTGGCTGACTCGCGCCGCCATCGACTTCACGAGCCTGGGTGGTCACGCCGTGCTCGCGACGCTGGTGGTACTGGTGGCGCTGTTCCTGCTGCTCACCGGCAAACGCGCCGCGTCGCTGCTGCTGCTGGGCTCGTCCGTCGGTGCCGCGCTCCTCAGCGCTGCGACCAAGTCGATCATCGCTCGTCCGCGACCCGACGTGATCGCGCATCTCGTGGAAACCAGCACGGCGAGCTTTCCCAGCGGTCACGCACTACTGTCGGCGAGCATCTATCTGACGCTCGGGGTAATGCTCGCGAGCGTGCATTCGCAGCGCACACTGAAACTGTATTTCATGATCACGGCAGTGCTGCTGACCTTGTTGATCGGCATGAGCCGCATCTTTCTCGGCGTGCACTGGCCGAGCGACGTACTCGCGGGCTGGTGCCTGGGAACCGCCTGGGCTAGCGGCTGCTGGCTCCTCGCCACGTGGCTACGATCGCGAGGCATGCTCGCGCCTCGCTAACGACGCTCGACGCCGGTCACGACACGCCGGATACTCGCGAGCATGGCCCACGACCTCATCTGCTGGAAATGTGGCGCGCCACTCGCCGCACTGAGTCTGCCGCTGCGGCGCCTGGATGAATGCCCGGCGTGTCACGCCGAGTTGCACGCCTGCAAGCTGTGCATCGAGTACGACACCAGCGTCGCGAAACACTGCCGCGAACCCACTGCAGAAGAGGAACGCGTGAAGGATCGCGCGAATTTCTGCGATCACTTCAAACCGCGGCCGAACGCATGGAGCGCAATGGACTCGAGTGAGACGGAACGGGCGGCGGCAGAGCTCGCGAAACTGTTCGGCGGCTGAAACGGGTCAGGTCGTGTCCGCGTAGGCCTTCTGCACTGACGGCGCTACGTTGCCGCGCTCGCTCCAGCCATGGTACTTCCGCGCGAATTCCGCGCCGACGGTTGCACCCGCCTCCACCGCCGACTTGCACTCCCCTCGCAACGCGAACGCACGCGCCTGCAGCGCAAGAAGATGCGCACGCTGCTCTGCGATCAGCGAGCGATCACCGAGCTCGCTGTGCGCCGGCGCGATCAGCTTCGGCTGCAGCGCCGTTGAAGGGAACGCCACCAGGACCGCAAGCAGTGCGAAAGAGTTTTCCATTTGCTCCCCGTACGTTGCGATGCAATCCCGTGATGCACACATTCTGGAGGAACGCAGCAGCCCGACCAGGCCAACACGCCCGTGGTCGTTACATCTTTTCGGCGAGCCGATCCAGCAGTCGCGAGAAGCGCGACGACTTCTTCTTGACGATGCTCATGTCCAGGTGGCGCACGCCCGAGTCGTTGATGATCGTACTGCTCTTTTCGATCGACAGCGTGCTCGCGCCGAGCACTTCCAGCGTCTGCTCCAGCGTGTGTGGGGCGCCCGTGATCTGACCGCGAGCTGCTCTGCCACGCACCGCGGGACGCTTGCCCACTGACTTCTTCACTTTCGCATCGGCTGCATCGAGGGGCGTCGGTTGATCGTTGTCGAGCAGCTTGAAGCCGGGGATGTCCGAGATTTCCTTCTTCGACTCTGGCTTGGCTGCAACGACGGGTTTGGGTGCCTGCGGGACGGCAGAGGCAGCCGCTAACGCGCGTGCCGGCGCTACGAAGCTGCCGGTCGCGCCGATGTCGAGGGCGGTGCGCGAGGAAGGTTCGCCCGTGCCGTTCGCACGGTCGCGCTCTTTCGCGGTGACGGGTACGACCGCAACCGAAGTGAAATCCGAACGCACGTAGCACGCGACCTGCTTGGCGGACATCGCATCGGTGAAAAATCCTAGACGCAAGCCGTACCAGCGACGACCCTGACGATTGCCTTCGACGGTGTAAAGCGTGTACGCATCGAAGATTGCGAGTTGCGGGAGCGCAGTCATGTCGATGGGAATCACCGACCACTGCAGCTGTACGGCGAACGACACCTGAGCGTTGGCCTGCACATCGAGCTTGATGTCGCGCAAGGTCTGCGTGTCTTCCGGAGTCAGCATGCGGATGCTGGTCGCCGCATTCACTTCGCTCGGCACGGGTGGTGCAATCACCGGGGGATCACGTCGCTCCTCGAGCACGCGTAGCACCTGCGAATCGGACAGCGACTGCTTCGCCACGATGGGCGCGGCAGCCGCGGTGAAATTGGGTGTGACGTGGCGACCCGTCGCTTCGAGCGTCAGCTCGGGGATGATCGAGGGCTGCGCGATGGGCGGAGGCTTCGACAATGCGGCTTCGATTCGGGCGGCGATCGCGACTGCCGGCTTCACATCATCGCCGAGCTCCGCGAGGACCTCGCGCACGTTCGACATCGAATCGAATGTCCGCGTGGTCTTGGCAGCAATGACTGGCGCTGGGACGACGACGGGTACACGTACCGGAGCAGGTGCACGCAGAGTCGGGCCAACAGGCGCGACCTTCGCCACTCCGGGCACGGGCGCCGTGACGATCGCGCGCACGCTCGTGGCGTCCGCCAGCTGGGGCGTTGCGACAGCCGGTCGGGGCGCGGGTGTCCTGGCGCTGGGCGCGGGACCAGCCCAGGCAGCCGGATACACATCCCGCACGATGTTCAGCAGTTTCTCGGCCTCGTCGAGCTTGTTGAAATAGCCCATGTGCAGACGGAACCGTTCGCGCCCTTCTTCACGACGACGCGTGACGAAGAACGTGAAACGCTTGAGCTCGGGATTGTCGGGATGCGCGAGCGCAACGGGCGTGGTGGATGCGCACAGATTGATGACGAACAACGGCGCTTCGGTTTCCCGCACCAGTTCGATTTCCGTGAATGCTTCTTGCGCCATGTCCCGCATGTGTCCCGTAACTGAGCTGCGCGACGAGCCACCGGGACCAATGCAGAGAGATTGCGTAGCGGAGTAACCGCTGTGGCAACCCCGCTGTCGTGGGAACGTCCTGTTCCTTTAGACCGGTGGCTTTGCGTCCCCGCCTTTCGACGAGTTTGCCCTTCGACGCACAAAGTGTCGGCGGAGAGCGACGATGCGTCAAGCGATCAATGCTTCGACCGGTTCACTTATTTTGGTTGATGCGTCGCCACGGACAGCCACATGACATAAGCGGATCAAAAGCGACCGGCCGAATGGAAATGTCGCTTGAAATAGGGGTCTTCGACATAGGCAATGCTGACCACACTGCCGGCGCGCGGCGCGTGCACGAACTTGCCGTCGCCGATGTACACGCCGACATGATCGACACGACGACGCTTCGCGATCGAGAAGAACACGAGATCGCCTGCTTGCATATCGACCTTCTTCACCGCGTGCGCTGCTCGCTGCTGTAGCTCGGCGGTGCGGGGAATGCTGACACCCGCGCGCGCGTGAACGAACAGTGCGAGCCCCGAACAATCGAATCCCTCGGGCGAGTCACCGCCGTAACGATACGGTTCGCCGATCTGTGTGAGCGCGACGCCAGCGATGCGCGCGCCTTGCGGCAGTTGGATCTCGATGTGTTGCGGCTGCGATGAACAGGCAACGAGGATCAGACAGAAGGCAGCGGTGCGGATCAGGCGCATGCAAGCGATGCTAGACCGATCAGCCCGTGGCGGACAGCTCGCCATGGAGAACTGGCTGGCGCGACATCAGCATTTCCGACATTGCAACGGTGGTGAGCGGCCGTGCGAGGTAGTAGCCCTGCACGACGTCGCAGCGGCGCTCGCGCAGGAAATCGAGCTGCTCCACGGTCTCCACGCCCTCGGCCACCACCACCTTGCCAAGCGAATGCGCCATCACGATGATCGTCTCGGCGATGCTCGCGGACGCCGGATTGCCCGGTAAGTCCTCGATGAACGAACGATCGATCTTCACTGCGCGCACCGGATAGCGCCGCAGGTTCGTCAGCGACGACTCGCCTGTGCCGAAGTCGTCAAGCGAGAGGCGCACGCCCATGCGCGAGATGCGCTCCAGCGAAGTGAACGCGTTCTCGTCGGCGAATACTCCCTCGGTCAGCTCGAGTTCCAGGAATTCCGCGGGCAGGTTGTGACGGTCCAGGAGGCGACGAAGGAGCGCAGGGAAGCCGCCGTCGCGCAGCTGCTGCGCGGATACGTTCACGGCCAGACGCGGCGGTGCGATGCCCTGCTCGCGCCACTGCGCCATCTGCGCGGTCGCCGCCTCGAGCACCCAGCTGCCGATGTCGATGATGAGGCCCGCCTCCTCCGCGGCAGGCACGAAGTCGGCCGGTGAGCGCATGCCATGCGCAGGCGTCTGCCAGCGCAGCAGCGCCTCCACGCCGGCGATACGACCATCGCCCAGTGTGTACTGCGGCTGGTAGTAGAGCGAGAACTCGCGCCGCTTGAGCGCGCGATACAGCCCGCTGTCCGGTGCGTTGCTCTCGATCTGCATCATCTTGCGATCGAAGAAAACCGACTTGCCGCGACCGGATTCCTTCGCGCGATACATCGCCAGATCCGCGTTGCGCATCAGCTCGTCAATGCTGTTGCCGTCGTCGGGGAACAACGTGAGGCCGATGCTCGCCTTCACGAAGTGATCGCGACCGGCGATGTTCACCGGCAGCTGCAACGATTCGATCACGCGGTCCGCCACCGCAAGCGCCCCATCCGGATCGACGACGCTGCGCAGGATCACCGTGAACTCATCGCCGGCGAGCCGAGCCACGGTGTCGCCATCCTTCACGCAGGAGCGCAGACGCTGCGCGACGATCGTGAGGACCTGGTCGCCGGCGTGGTGACCCAGCGTGTCGTTTACCTGCTTGAAATGATCGAGATCGATGTACAACAGCGCCCCGCGGCTGGCGTTGGTGTTCGCGCTGGACAGCTCCTGTGCAAGACGGTCACGGAACAACAAACGATTCGGCAGCGAAGTGAGCGGGTCGAAGTGCGCCTGTCGATACAGCAGTTCGGTGCGCGCGTTGGTCGACAGCGCGAGCGCGAGCCGCGCTGCGCAATTCGTGCCGTAGCGCGCGATGCGCAGATCCGGCGTCGGCGTGCCAGCGTAGCCCACTGCCAGCAACGCGGCGACGTTGTCGCCTGCGATCACCGGCCACACCCAGAAGAACGCAGAACCGACGGCGGTCATCGGCTGCAGGAAACTGTGGCGCTGCTCCTCGCAGCGCGCGATGGTCAGACCTTCCTTCGACTGGCCGAGGGTGTCGAGCATCAGATCGTCGAGCAACACGCGGCTGACGGGCAGCTGTGCGCCGTTGCTGGCCGCCATGAACATTCGGCCGTGGCCCGGCGCATCCTTGTCGAGCAGCATGATGCCGGCAGAGTGGCAGCGCGACACTTCGCACACGCGCGCAAGCACACCGTCGAGAACAGCTTCGAGTTCGTGCGATCCGAGCAGCAGCGCGTCGATCTCGGACAGGGTCGTGAGCGTGCGCAACTGCAGCGTCACATCCTGAGCCGCACGATTGAAATTGCCGACCACCGCGCCTAGTTCGTCGCGCGCGATCGCGACGCGTACCGTCGCTGGCCTGCCTTCGCCGAGATCCAGCGTGGCGGCGCGCAACGCGCGCAGCGCAGGCAGGTAAGCGGCGCCGACCAACGCGGCGAGCGCGGCCGACACGAGTATGGCCATCATCAACAGGATCGGCAGGAGACCGAGGATCGGCGCTGCATGAGCGAACAGGCTGGCGCGCGGCTCACTCACCACCACGCCCAGCACGGTCGAGCTCAGATGGTTGGCATTGGCCGGCAGGAGGCACAACGTACCCGTCCAGGCCGTGCCTTCGGATTGCCAGCTCAGCGACTCCGTCGAGCCGGCGCGATTGCTCGCGCCCGCGAGCGCGGCAGAGAACAGCTTCGCGACCTCGGGTGACACCGCTGCCGTTCGATACAGGATCTCGCCATGGTTGCCGACCACCGCTCCTTCCAGATCCGTGGGCAGATCGTGCATGCCCTGCCACAGCCAGTCCGGCGCGAGCTCGAACAGGGCGACGCGACCAACGCCCCTGGCACGCACCGCGCGTGCGAAGTACAACGAGCGCGGCTCCTCGGTGCCGAGTGCCACGCTCAGCAACGCGCTGCGTCCAGCACGCACTGCGGCGAGTTGCGGCGCGGTGAGTGCGAATGCGTGAGGGGCGTTGTGCGCAAAACCCTGCGAATCCGGATCCACGATGACGAGACTCTTGAATACGCGCGAGTCGAGCAGCCGCTGCCGCAGCAGCGTGCCGTCGGCACCGATGTCGGTGGTGGCCAGCGCCTGAACGATGGCTTCGGCGGCGGCGAGCCGCCCGGCCAGTTCGGACGCGGAACCGCGCGCGGCCTGTCCAATGCGCTCGGTGGCCGAACGCCCCACCTGCACAGCGCTCTCGCGCCCGCCGAGCGTGACAAACGCGAGCAACACGAGCGCGAGGGCGGCCAGCGTCATCGTGAAGACGCGCCGTCCCATCCCGCTGTTGAGGGCAGACCCGAACTCGAGCATCGTGTTTTCGAGACCTAAACCGGTCTCGAATCTAGCGAACGCGGTCCGCATGCGGACGTGTCTGCATCACTTAATTTCACGCAGCGCCACTGTGATCTGCCCGGTACTCGTGATGCAGCGAAGGAAGCCGGGGCGCCTCAGGCAAAGTTGTGACGCAGGTCACAGTCCCTGGCGTGTCGACGTGGTCGAGCGCGTGCGAATCACCAGCGTCCTGAGTGTCCCCCCTCCATACACATTAATGCCGCGACGTGCCGAGCGCGCGGCGCCGAGCGCCGCCATGGCGACATCGCCCGCAGGGATCGTCCGGTATCGCGCGAGCAAACCCATGAGCAGCGGATTCAGCAACGGCACCGTGACCCGCGCGAGCCATTCCAGCGGTCGCAATTCGCGGCGCGGTCCGGTGATCAGGCTGGGCTGCAACAGATCGACGGCAGGAAAACCGATGCTCCCGACTGCCTGCTCGGCTTCCCCCTTCACACGCAGGTAGAAATTCTTCGAATGCGGATCCGCGCCGACGGATGACACCACGATTAGTCGTTGGGCGCCGTTGGCTCGTGCCACGCGCGCGAACGCCACGACGAGTTCGATATCGACCGCGCGGAACGCAGCCTGCGATCCGGCGTTGTGCAGCGTCGTGCCGAGACAGCAGTACGCGTCGTGGCACACCAGTCCCTTCAGCTGCTCCGCAAGCTTTTCGAAGGCGACGATTCGATTGGCGAGCTTCGGAAGTTCGAATGTCAATGGCCGGCGCGACAGTGCGATGACCCGCGCGTAGTCATCCACGCCCGACAACAGGCGCAACAACTCCTGGCCAACCATGCCGTTGGCGCCCGCCACCAGGGCCACGCGCGCGGTGCGTGCTGGATCGATCAGTTTGTTTTTCTGCGCTGCCGGCATGGCATAGTTCCCTCGTGGCATACAAGCTTACCGCATGATCGACAGCCTGCCGCTGCTGCTGGGACTGGGCGCGAGCCTCGCTGCGCTAATCATGCTGTGCCTCTGGCTGCTCGGTCTGAAGCGGCGCAACTTCAGCTACGTCGACCTGGGCTGGGCCGCCAATTTCGCCGTCCTCGGCTTGTTCTACGGATTATTTGCACCCGGTGATCCGGTGCGCCGCATCCTGATCGCCACGTTGTACGTAGTACATGGAAGTCGCCTCGCCCTGCATCTGGCGGGGCGGATTGTGGGTCAACCGGAGGAGGGTCGATACGTGCAGCTTCGCCAGGAATGGGGCGCCAAGGGGGCGCTTGACCTGAAGTTCCTGGTGTTCTTCCAATTCCAGGCGCTGCTGAATGTATTTCTGACACTACCCTTGCTCATCGCCAGCTTCAATTCCGCGCCCGCGCCCTTGCCGCTCGAAATCGCCGGCGCGACGCTGTGGTTGCTCGCGCTGCTCGGCGAAAGCACGGCCGATGCGCAGCTCAAGTCGTTCATTCGCAATCCCGCCAACAAGGGCGAGGTTTGCGACGTCGGCCTGTGGCGGTACTCGCGGCATCCGAATTATTTCTGCGAGTGGTTGATCTGGATCGGCTATGCGCTGTTCGCCCTGGCCTCGCCGTACGGGTGGATCGCCCTGCTGATGCCGGCACTGATGCTGCACTTGTTGCTCAACGTGACGGGCGTGAAACCCACCGAGGAGCAGTCGCTGCGCAGCAAGGGCGACAAGTATCGTGATTACCAGGCGCGCACCAGCCGTTTCGTACCTATGCCGCCGCGCAAAACGGGAGGCTCGACATGAGTGCAATGGCCAAGGATCTGGAAAGCTCGTTCTCGCTTCGCGCTCTGGAGAGCGGACTCGTGCCCGACTGGCTCATACGCCGGCGCATCCGCGCGCTGCTCGCGCAACGTCTGCGCGAGGAGGATCGCGGTGATCCGCAGGCTCAGCAGGAGCATCTGTCGAGGTTCGTCGCGGAACTGCGCGCCTCGCCCATCGCGATCAACACGCGCGACGCGAACCAGCAGCACTACGAGCTGCCCACCGCTTTTTTTGCGCAGGTGCTGGGCAAGCACATGAAATATTCGAGCTGCCTGTTTGCGCTGGATGACCAGGATGCGTGGCGCGCGCCGCACGAGCAGCTGGACTCTGCCGCCGCGGCGATGCTCGCGCTCACCACGCAGCGGGCGCGCATCAGCGACGGCGACCGTATACTTGAGCTCGGCTGTGGCTGGGGCTCGCTGTCACTGTGGCTGGCCGAACGCTTTCCGGGCTCGCGCATCACGGGCGTTTCGAACTCGAGCAGCCAGAAGCAATACATCGATACCTGCGCGGCGCTGCGCGGCCTGACCAACCTCGAGATCATCACCTGCGACGTGAACGCGCTCGAGCTGCCGGCAGACGAGTTCGATCGTGTGGTGTCGGTCGAAATGTTCGAGCACATGCGCAACTACGAGATGCTGCTCGCGCGCGTCGCGGGCTGGATGAAGCCACAGGCGACGCTGTTCGTGCACATCTTCACGCACCCACGCTTCGCCTATCCCTTCGAGGTGCGCGACGACAGCGACTGGATGGCGCGTTATTTCTTCACCGGCGGCATCATGCCGAGCCACAACCTGCTGCTGCATTTCCAGCGCGACCAGGAACTCCTGGAACAGTGGTCCGTGGACGGCCGGCACTACCAGCTCACGAGCGAGGCCTGGCTGGCGAACATGGACGCCGCCCGCCCCGGCATCCTGCCCATCCTCGCCGAAACCTATGGCCAGGATGCTGCACAACGCTGGTGGGTCTACTGGCGGGTGTTCTTCATGTCGTGCGCCGAGCTATGGGGATTCGCCGGCGGAGGTGAATGGCAGGTGTCCCACTATCTCTTCCGGAAAAAGGGCTAACATGGCGCTCCATGCGCTACTCCGCCAAGATCGCGGCTGCTTTTTTGCTGACCGTGTCGCTGTGCGCCTCGTTCAGCGCGGCGGCGGTCGATGACAGCGAGCGCCTGACGCTCTACAAGGAATTCCGCACCTCGTTCGACGCGAGCAGCTACGAGGCGGCCCTGCCGCTGGCCGATCGACTCGTCCGGCTCACCGAACAGCAATACGGCGGCAGCGAGCTCGCGCTGGTGAATCCACTGGTGAATCTCGCCACCACCCAGTATCGCCTGCAGCACTACGATGCCGCGCTCGATGGCTATCGGCGCAGCGTCGAGATCCTCGAAGCCAAGGCCGAAAAGACGGACCGCCAGTTCATCCGCGCATTGCACGGTCTCGGCGCCACGTATCACGCACTGCAGCGCGAGGAAGAAGCGGCCGCGGCGCTCAAACGCGCAGTAGATTTGTCGCGCAATCTCGACGGACTGTTCAATCCCGCGCAGCTTGCAATGCTGCGACCTCTGATCAGCAGCTACACCGCGCTCGACCGGTTCGAGGAGGCCGGCAAGGAACAGCAGTACGCGTTTACCATTGCGGAGAACACCTACGGCAAGGACGATGCCCGGCTGTTGCCCGCGCTCGACCAGTACGCGCGTTACCACGAGGACATCGGCCGCTACAGCACCGCGCGAGCGCTGCACACCCGCGCGATTTTCATCGGCGAGAAGGCCGGTGGTCGCAACTCGTCATTGTCGGTGCAGGGGCTGCGCGGAGTCGCGCGCACCTATCGACTCGCCTATCTCTTCGGCGAAGAAGACGTGGAAAACGCCTCTGCCAATCCGCCAGCAGGGATCAATGGCGGCATGCTGCTGCCCTCATCTTCGTTGCGCAGTACCGGGCCGAGCAACGAAGGCGAGCGTGCACTCAAGGCCGCGCTGCAGATCCTCACGCTCAAGGACAAGACACCCGATCGCCGACTCATAGGAGCGACACTGGTCGACTTCGGCGACTGGTTTCTCACGATCGGCGTCGAAGACAAGGCCGTCGTCGCCTATCGCGATGCCTGGAAGAATTTGAGCGCGGCAGGCACCACCGCCCTGCTCGACAAGCCCGAGCCGCTGGTCTACCGCCCGCCAACGGCCTCGTCCGCGAGCAAGTCAGACGATCCCGAGAACTTCGATGCCCACGAAGTGAAGCTGTTGTTTACGGTCGGGCCCGATGGCAGCGTCGATGATGTTGTCAGCCAGAGCACCGAGGCAAACGAATCGCAGACCCGCTCGGTCATCAGCGCGATGAAGAAGGCGCGCTACCGACCGCGCTTCGAGAATGGCGAACCGGTCGCGACCCGCGAAGTCGCGTTCACCGAGACCGTTTACACCAAGCACAAGGAAGAGAAGAGCTGACGCTCAGATGATCGGGAGCGGTTTCCCGGGCTCATCGTCGTCCGCCTCGATCGGTACTGCCTCTATTCCGCCCGACGAATTCGCCGCCGACACCGGCGCCGCCGGACTCACCGGTTCGCCTTTCGCAAGCGCAACGGACATAGGCTGCCGAGGCATCTGCACCAGGAACTTGGATGCCGCATCACGCATCGCAGCAAGGCTCGCTCGCTCAAGCGCATCCGCGCCACTTCGGCCCGCGAGCGTGCTGCCATAGCCGCTCAGGGTCAATGAGTCCGCCCGCTCACCCTGCGGCGTATAGACCTCGAGCCGGTAGCGGATTGTCACGGCCCAGTAGCGCCCGCCGGTGTCGCGCGCAGTCGCGAAAGAGAACTGCTCGATCTTCGGCTCGAAGATGGCGGCGATTCCCGAGGCGGCTCGCGCTGCATCGAGATCCTTGAACACCTCGAAGCTCGTGAATGACGCCTTGAACATGTCATTGAGCAGATGCACGTGGCCGGGCCCGAGATCGACCTGCCAGTCGGAACCCGTACGGGTCTCCTTGTGCGAGTAGTTACGCAGCTCCCCGCTGATCACCAGGCCAGCGTGCGCGGGCAAGGGTTTGACGAGCGCAGTGGGCAATCCCTTGTCCGGCTGGATCCTCACGCCACCGCAGCCGGCAACGAGCAGCGCTGCCAGCGCGATGGCCGCCATCCGGAACCGATTCATTGGCCTATGCATTGCTGTGCACCAAGGACTTCCACGAACTGGCGGCAAGGTTTTTCCGTAGTCAGGCCGACGAACGTGCCGTCATTACGTGCGGCGATCGCCCTCATTAGGGCGGAAAAGCGGATGTTTGTAAATGGCGCAAAACCCGGGCCCTCGGGAAAACCGATAGTGTGGATGCGTACGCGCGGCCGCTTCGGGTCGGCTTTGTTCACCGAGTCGATGCGATCGAGTGCCTGCTGCATCGAGTCGCCCGTGAATTCGTCGCCGATGACGTAGATGCTCACCTTGCGGCCTGCCGCGCGATACGTCGTCAGCGCCTGCAGGATCCCGGGCATGGGGTTCGATTCGCTGTACGGCCGCCAGTTCTTCATCGTGTTCTGGATGCGCTGGCGCGTCTCGCGCGAATCGGTCAGCCACTGGCCGCGCGAACTCTCGAACATGTAGCGCCCCTGGTCATTCAGCACCTGCATGCCTTTCACGTCGGGATAGATGTCGAGCGTCTCTTTCATGATGTCGAGCGCTGCCTCCCAGTGAAACGTCACCATGCTGTTGGACGTGTCGATCACGAACACCACGTATTCGCTGTCCACCGGAATGCCGCCGACCGCGCCCGTCGGCGCGCGGCGTTGCGGCTGCTTCAGCAGTCGCTCCATCTCCGCCGTGAGCTCCTGATACGCCGCCACCATCTGCGTCTCGACGATGTTCGCGACCTTCGCGTCACTGTTGCTCGCGGCGAACTCCCCCTTTACGTCGGTGAGGTCACCCTGGATGCGTGCGAGCCGCGCGCGCTCGCGAGTGAGATCCACGATGCGGCCCTTCAATTCGCGATTTAGCTGATCGGTTTCGCCGCGAATGATGAACAGCTCGTCCTGCAACCGGTTTACCTGTCCCGCCATATCGGCGCGGCTCCTTTCGAGCACCACCGGCTGGTCGAACTCCGTGAGCACGAGCAGCAGGATGATCGCCCCGAAGCCGCAGCAGATGCAGTCCAGGAAGGAAAGGCTGAAGACTTCGGTGTCGCGACGTCGCAGCTTCATGGCCAGTCGTTCGCCGGCATCAGGAAATTTCCGCCGGTCGTGCGCGCCAGCGTCCAGAAGCGATGCGGCGCGGGCAGATCGCCCTGCATGGGCAGCAGGATAACGTCGACGGGCACGCTCGATGGCAGCGTACGCATTGCCTCATCGAACAGCCGCGCCCGCGCGCCAGCGTTGATGTATTTGCGCACCGTCGGCGGATTCGCGCCCTGGGTGGGCAGCCCATCGGTGATGAGCACCACCTGGTCCGGCAGCGGCGTGAACTTCTTGATCTGCGCAAATACGTTGAACAGGCTGGTGCCGCCCTCGGGCGTGAGACCGCGCAACGTTTCGATCGCCTGATTCAGCAGCTTCGGATCTGCGGAGTCGAGCCACTTGTCCTGCGAACTCGCAATCAGCGGCACGACCCGCGTATTGAATCCATACATCTGGAAGCTGCTACCGGCGGGGAACTGCGTCGCGATCCAGTCCGCCACCTCGAGCGTGTGGCGCCACTTGGGCGCCGCGCGCTTGGCAGGCTCGGGCTGGTTGCGCAGCTTGATAATGTTGACGAGGTCCGCATCCATCATGCTGGCTGAGCGATCGATCAGCACGAGGATGCGTTTGCCCTTCAGTTTGATGCCCGTGATGTACTTGCGATTGCCGGTGCCGCGAAACGCGCGCACCTGCTGACCGGCCGGCGCGGCTGACGTGGCGCCGCCCGCGAGTCGCCGCGTGCCCTGCTCCAGCGATTTCACATCGGCACGCAGCTTCGCAATGTTGTCGCGTTGAGCCATGCTGGTCGAACCGATGCGCACCGCTTCCTCTCGTGTCGTACTGATCTCCTGCAGCAGTGCATTCGTGCGCGCCGCCGCCTTGCTCGTATCGGTGGTGGTCTTCTGCAGCGTGTTGCGCAGCGCGGCGAGATGCAGCGTCCCCTGCAGCACCTCCTCCTCGAGCCTGTCCACTTCTGCGGTGATGGTGTCGTTGCGCTCGATGCGCTTGATGCCAGCCTGGCCCGCGGCAACCATGTAGAACAGCACCACCGCGCCGAAGCCGCAGCAGATACAGTCGAGGAACGAAAGGGAAAAAACTTCTACCTTGCGTCGTGGCATCAAGGACTTACGCTTCGCCGACGCGAATCAGGCTCAATTCGACCCCCGGTGTGCCGACACGCAAACGATCCCCCGCTGCGAGTCGCGCGCGTCCCCGGACCCGCTCGCCATTCACGTAACTGCCGTGCGCCGAATGATCTATGAGCACCACGGCGTCGTTGCCGTCGCGCACGACGCTGCAGTGGCACCGCGACACGCCTGCCATGCCTTCCGCAAGCGACACGCCGCGCACATCGGTGCCCGGGGCGCGTCCGATGATCAGCGGCTGCGTGGAAATCAGCAGAGCATCGCCGCCGAACAGCAGATGCGTCGGGCTGCGTCCCGCGCCTGTCGAGATGACTCCTCGGCGCGCGAAGCCGCGTGCCTCACCCGTGAGCACGCCCTGCGGCAGTCGTTTGAAGTACCGCACGCAGTCTCGCTCGGGACTCTCCGGTGCGTCGAGCAAGCTCGCCGCGGTCGCGATCGCGCCATCGTCCACCGCGATGAGTTCGCAGCCAGCAAAGCCCGCCAGCGCAGCGCCTCCGCCCGGCAATTCGAGCAGCGCCGATGGCACGAGCAGATCCAGCAAGGCACCCGGCGGACGCAACTCCTGCAGAACACGCAGCAGCTCCGCATGGAACGGCGCGGCGGCGTTTACGAACTGGTCCAGCGCGAGCTGCACCTGCACGACTTCGTCGCCTTTCTGCACGCGTACGTTGACGCTGCCGTCGCGCAGCGCGATGCGCGCATCGCCTATCAGAGCATCGAAAATCTGCTGCTCGTGCTCGCCATCGTGGAGGGGATCGAAACGCGTGCGCTTCACCATGGCCTCGGCTGCGAGCTCCAGCCAGCCCTCGAGCAGATCCATCCAGCCCACCGATGCCACCGCGTTGCGGCGCATGCGCACGCCGGAGCTCGCGTCCACCAGCGTCACGCTCGATTCGTACAGGCCGACATCAAGCACCAACGCGCTGCGCGTCGTACCCGTACGCGCGACGCCCACCACCGCCGCATCGATGAAACCCGCAAGCTCCAGCCCCGCGCTGCGCGCGATGGCAAGCAGCTCGCCGAGGGCCTGCTGATCGAAGCGCGCACTGACCGCGCCGAGTATCGGTCCGGACACGTCCAGGGCGATTTCGCGCAGCTCGCGCACGGCGAGCTCGAATGTGGCTGATGTGGCGCGATGCCGTGCAATGTCGCTGAAGTGCCGCGTCGATACCGCGTTCGGCGCACGTCGCAGCTGCGTCCACGCCGCGGCACCCTGCAATGCGCCGTGCGCGTTGACCACAGCGATGCCGCTGGGTCGCACGCTGCGCAGCTCGCCGCCAACCGCGACGGCGAAGTTGCGATCGTTGAGCTCAAGGCTCTGCATCAGATATCCACCGGGAAACTGACGTTGTTGTCGGCAGAACCTTTCTCGCCCGGCAGCAGGTCCTCCTGCTCGTCCTCGGGAGCCGGCACCTCCGCATTCGCGGGCGGCGTTGCAGCAGCGGGCGGCGCCTCGGCCGGCGATGTCGGTGCCCGCTCCGCGGCGGACACCATATTCGCGATCCACAGGCAGGCGAGGAGGATCAAGGTTTTCATGGTGTCGCAGGCTCCGCGTACCGCGCGACACGGAAACCGATGTGCTGCGCAGGACCGCCCGCCTGATCGCGTGATGCCAGACGCAGCTCGCCTACCGTCGCCGTTTTCCAGCTCGCACCGCGCAACACATGCGGCGCACCGGGGAGCGTCGGGCCGAGCGGATCGATGGTCGCGCCGTTCTCGACGAACGATTGATACGAGTCGTTCACCCACTCCGACACATTGCCCGCCATGTCGTGCAGACCCAGCGCGTTCCCGCGATAGACACCGACCGGCGCGAGCACGCCGTGCTCGTCGCGATATTCCGGCAACGCGGACTCGACGAGATTCACGCCACCCTTCTTTGGATCCTTGTTCTCGCGTTGCGTCTCCTGGCCGGCAAGATTCTCCGCACCTTGCGGCACCGGCAGAGCATCGCCCCATGAGAATCGACGCAACGCCTTGCCATCCACATAGCGCGCCGCGTACTCCCACTCTGCTTCGGTGGGCAGTCGATAACCAGTGCCGACTGGTTGCAGCAGCGCGTAATGGCCGTCCTTGCGCTCGTACGCGACCGGGAGTCCATCTTGTTGCGACAGCCAGTTGCAAAACTCCGCGGCCTGGTCCCAGCTCACGTTCGTCACCGGGTAGGCGTCGAGGTCCAGCGTCTGCTTGTCGACGAAGCCCGACACGTGCTCGCTGCGGAACGCAAGGAACTGCGCGTTGGTGACCTCGTTCGTGCCGAGGTAGAACGCACGCATGAACGTGACGCGACGCGAGCCTTCGTTCGGACGTCGTCCCTGCTCGCGGCGTTCGCTGCCCATCTGAAACGTGCCGAGTGGAATCAGCCTGAGCGCAGGGCCTGCCTTCGATGCGAGCGAGGGCGCGAGCGGCGCACCACGTTTCGCCTCGGCCGGTGAGATCAGCGCGTACTGCACCTGGCGCGGTGTGCCCTCGGCGGGCGTGACGGTCGTCTCCCACTCCGCAAAACCTTCCTTGCGGACCTGGATGCGATGCGCGGTGGCAGGCAGTTGCACCGTCCGCGGCGTCTTGCCACGTGCCTCACCGTCGATCAGCAGCTCGGCGCCGGCTGGTTCGCCCTGCACCGTGACTTCAACGAGCACCGGGTCGAGTCGCGCATCGAGACTGCTGCGCGCACCGGCGACGGTGCGCAGATTGCGCGACCAGTTGCGATAGCCGGCGAGGCTCACGACGACATCGTGCGAAGCGCCGGGCGGCAGCGCGACCTGCACCGGGGTACGCCCGCGATACGCGCCGGTGATGTTCACATCCGCGCCGGCGGGCTGCGAGCGGATCGCAACCACCGCATCGGGCTGACCGAGCACCAGCGGCCCAAGAGTGAGCGATTCGCCGGCGCGCAGCGCGACGCGGCTCTGCCACGCCTTGCGGGCCGGCGCTTCGACACTAATCTCGTGCACGCCTGCATCGAGCTCGAGCTTCGCGGGGGTCACACCCGATTCGACCCCATCGACCATGACGCGCGCCCCGTCCGGATCGGCGAGAATTTCCACGCGGCCCCACGACGGCTCCAATCGCGCGCTCATAGCCTGCCGCGCACCGGCGCCTTCGATGTCGATCTCCTGCACGAAATCCAGATACCGCGCGGCGCGCAGCTGAATGAGTCGCTTGCCCGCGGGAACCGCGACCTCACCCGGTGCCTTGCCCAGCTCTTCACCATCCACCCATACCGAGGCGGCGACACCGCCCGTGTCGATCGTCATCAGACCCGGACGACGCTCGAGATGCAGCCGCAACGGCGCGGCGTCACGACTGGTGACCTGCAGAGGAAAATACCCTTCGCGAGTCG
This sequence comes from Steroidobacteraceae bacterium, assembly GCA_039929265.1. Taxonomy (GTDB): domain Bacteria; phylum Pseudomonadota; class Gammaproteobacteria; order Steroidobacterales; family Steroidobacteraceae; genus ZC4RG30. The sequence goes on from JBDSRN010000037.1 coordinate 37,972, forward strand.
CGTTCACGGTGCGCGCACCCGGCAGCACGAACAGGCGATTGCCTGAATGCCAGTGCAGGAAAGAACCCTGCACGGCCACGCGCGCATCAGCCGGCGACAGGTCGAGCGGCACCGACTGCAGCGCCATCATCAGTCCGGTAAATACCATGAGCAGCAGCGCGGCGATGCTCCAGGCCATTCGGCGACGCGGCGCGGCAGTCGGCGCGGCCGAACCCGGCGCGTGGTCCGCCTCGGCACCGACTCGCACGACCGGCAGACCTGCGGCGCGGATCTCCACTTCTTCGTCGGACGTCTCGGCGATGTTGACCGGCGCGACATCGAGCGGCGCGATTGTCGCATTGCCCGCGAGATGCAGCACCTCCAGGGCCGGCACCGACTCGACCAGGCGCAACTGCGCGGCGCCGAAGCCGACAACATCCCCGTCGACGAGCTCCTGCGATCCGCGCAATGGCTGTCCATCCAGCAGTGCCTGCGCCCCCTGCAGCGGCGCGATACGCCACTGCGCGTCTTCGTGACTCAACTGCAGCACCGCCGGAGCCGCAACGCCGGGCACGAGGACCTCCGCGTCAGCGCCGCCGATGCGCAGTGGCAGTACCACGCGCCGCTCGCCGGCGGGTTCGAGGATGAGGATATCGGACATCAGATGGGATCGGTGCACTGTACCGAAAGGACCGTGCCGCGCTGCCCGGGGTTCAGCGTAATCTCGTGGCGCACGTCGTGAAAGCCTTCGCGTATACCGATCACCGTGTAGCGACCCGGCCGCAGCATGAGCTCACGGCGGGTGAAGCTGCCGAGCGCACCGACACGGGCGATGCTGATGCTCGTGCTGTTGTCTGACTGGAGCGAGACTGCAACCGGACGATTGAAATCTTCGAGCAGGATCTGCAGTCGCGATACCTGCGAGCGCAGCACCGGGCCTTGCGGCGTCACGTCGCGCGCGCGTTCCAGTGCATTTAGCGCATCGGCGTACACGGCGTTCGAGCCCAGGCGCTCCGGTTGCGAGATGAGCGCGTCGAGGCGCGCGCCGAGCTCGGCGCGCGCGATGGAGCGATCGTGGCCCGCGCGTGCAAATGCCAGCGTGGAATCCATGTCGAGCGCGCGCTGATATTCCTCGGCGGCATCGCGCCAGCGCTCGCGCTCTTCGAGATCCGCTGCCGTGCGCCGCCGTGCGTCAACATCTTGCGAATTCAGCACCACCTGCACGCGCGCGAGCCCGTCACTAGCCGCCGTGCTGGAAGGGCGTGACTGCTGCGCTCGTTCGAACTCCGCTCGCGCAGCGTCCAGCTTGCCGTTCTGGAACGCCTGGAGCCCCCGTGCCACCGCGCGCGCGTGCTGATCATCGCCTACACTGGCCTGTAACCGGTTGCGCGCCGCGATCGCCGCCGGAAAATTCGGCGCGAGACGCGCGGCATGGTTGTACTGAGCGAGCGCGCGAATCATGTCACCGGCCTCTTCCGCGCGCGCCGCATCCGCCATGCGCGCCAGCGCGTTGTCGAGCGCCTCGGCATCGCGTATGCCGCGCTGCGCATCCTGGCTGCCGGTGTCGATGCGCCTCGCGCGTTCGAACGCCTGGCGAGCCACGGAACTGCGCCCGTCCGCCAGCGCGGCGCCACCACTCGCGAGCTCACGCTCCAAAGCCGCAGTGGCGCCGGCAGCCACGCCCTGCAGCAACTGCGTCGCAGCGAAGTAACCCTGGGTCGCAGCCGCAAAATCGCCCGCATCGACGCTGCGCTCTGCAGCATCGCCGGCCGCTTTCGCAGCGGCGAATGACTTGCCGGCCCACAAGGCCGCCTGCTGTGTTTCCAGCGCGGCCAGTACGCGGTTGTAGTCATCGCGAGCCGACGCCAGGCCTTGCGCCGGATCGGCAACCAGCTTGGTCAGCTCAGGTGCGGCAACCGGAACCGCCGCTACCGCAGGGCGTTCGCTACGGAAGGTGTACAGCCAACGCGCAACGAACGGCAGGGCAACGATTCCGCCTACCGCAGCCGCGAGTCCGGCAAGCCACATGAGTCGCGAGCGCCTGTGCGCATCACGACGCGACGGGTGCGGCGGCAACGCGCCGTAGGAGATGCGAGGCGCGTCGTCGTACACGGGCAGGACGGGCGGTGGTGGCGCGGGCGGGATGATCGCCTCCTGCGCCGGGGGCGGCTCGTAGCCATGCCTTGCGGATTCGCGCGGGATGGTTGCCTTGGGCATCTCGAACGTTTCGGTCGGTGGCGCATTGGCGAGATCGAGCACCTCAAGTTCCGCGGTCAAGCCCGCGCCTGCGATCTCGCCGAGGTTGCCGTTCACGGGAAGCAGCAGCGTTTTGATTTCACCCTCGCGCGAGCCGAGCGTGTCGGCCAGCGTGGCGTTCAGTCGTTCGATAACGACGTCCATCGACGGACGCTGGCGCGGCTCCTTCGCGAGCATTGACGTCACGAGCTCCACGAGCCGCAAGGGCGCAGGATGAATGGGCGCGAGCAGGGGTGGCATTTTGCTCAGCACGCGCTGCAGATCGAAGTCCGGATAGAAGGGCGGGTAACCGGAGAGTAATTCGTACGCGAGCGCGCCGAGACCATAGATATCGTCGGCGGGCGCAGCACGCTCGTTGCGCAGCTGCTGCGGGCTCGCCGAGAACGGTGAGCCGGCCGCCAGCACGTTGTTGCTGCCGGCGAGCCCGGCGGCGCCGAAGTCCGCGAGCCGCACGCGTCCATGCGTGTCGAACAGGACATTGCCAGGCTTGAGATCGCGGTGCACGACGCCGCGCTCATGCGCATGCTCGAGCACCTCTGCAATCCGCACCAGCACCGGAACGACGCGCAGGTAGGAGCTGCCGCGCAGGCGGCGCAGATCCCCCGCGCCGGCAAACTCCATGGGCAACGCAGCGATGTCGCCATCGCGCACAGGCGCATCAGTGCGCAGGATGCCGGGATGCGACAGCCGCTTCACCATCAGGAATTCGTGTTGCAGCACCGTCCAGGCTTCGGGCGAACCAGCGATGGCAGGATGCAGGATCTTGAGCGCTAGCTCGCGCGCTTCTTGCTCATCGTAGACGCGCCAGATCTCGCCATGCCCGCCGGCGCCGATGCGCTCCAGAAGCACGTAGCGATCGCAAACCCGACGTCCATTGATCAGCTTCTGCATGGGCTGAACTGTTCAAAGGGCAGGCGCCGCGGACGCGACGTCTGCAGCGGGCGGCGGTGGAGCAGACTCCTGCTGATGGAATTCCTTGAGCAGCGAACGCCACTCACGGTACTGCTCTTCGGCAGTACCGGTGAGCTTCAGGCTGCGCCCTTCCACGTCGATGACCTGCGTGGAGACCTCGGACTGGAACGAGGTTGCGAGTTCCTTGAACGACTGCGCATGCGTGCGCGCGTCGGCATATTTCTTGAAGCCCGAGAGAATGCCGGCGATGCCGCCCGCAGCCCCGCCGTAACGTGCGGCGCTCTGCAGGTTGCAGCTCGCCGTTGAATTGCAGTTGCTGGGCACGAAAATGCTGGCAGCCACTGCCGCCACGCCCAGCAAAGTGCGGGTGCGTGCGCTCGCGCGCGCGCGTTCTTCCTTGTCGATCTCCTCGTACGAGGTACGACGGAAGCTGCCATAAGACTCGCGCATCTGCTCGCTGAAGCCGACGTAGTAACCATCCAGCGTGTCGATCACCGCGGCATCCCGATCGCGGATGCGGTCGATGCGAACGATCAGCGGATCGTTCTCGGCAGGTAGTCGTGCGACGCGCACCAGTCCGCCCGACTTCGCGTCTTTCGCAACCTCCTGTTTCGCGAGATAGCCACCCATCGCCTCCGGCGCGAGATCGCTGGCGAAGCGCAGCTGCGCGATACGCCGTACTTCGCGCCGCTCGGCAACTTCCAGCTTGTCGCGTGCCTGCACGAGATCGTTCGCGATGTTCGAGTACACGTTCTGGAACGGATCGCGTACGCGCAACGAAGCATCGGTCTTGTATGAACCGAGGTCGGCCTCACTTTCGTAGCGCTTCTTCGCAATCCATTCTCGACCCGACGCATCCTGTGCGCTGATCTCCACCGCGAGATGCTTGCCCGTGGATGCGAGGATCCTGCCGGAGACGATCACGTCGACGAATTCGACGGTCTCCGGTACCACACGCACCGCGCCCCACTGCGCCGAGGATTCCAGCGTGTTGCGTAGTGCCGCAGGAATGAACCGCGCTTCTGCCTTGCGCAGATCCGGATAGATGCGCTTTTTCGCGAGCGCCTCTTCGTCCATGGCGAGTTCGGGCGGAATGCCAGGATCAAAGACCTGCACGGCGATATCGAGCAGATCGTCGTTCGCGATCTGCTGCTGCGACTGCAAGGGATTGATCTTCGCGATCGGCTTGGTTTCCTGCGTGACGCAACCGGCGAGCAGCAGCGCTGCCAGAGCACCCATCACGGAGCCCGAAGCGAACAACTTATGCGCGCGCACGATCATTTGCCTGCGTTGGCCTTGTAGTCCGAGTATTCCTTCCAGAGCTTTTCCTTCAGCTCCGGGTCCGTCTCCGCCTCGGCAGCCTTGCGCAGGCGTCGGGCGATAATGTCATCGTCGCTGCCATCTGGACGCTCGATGGCCGACGCACCGCCACCGCCCTGCTTCGGACCGGAGCCGGTGCTGCTCTGGGCTGCCGCGTCGGCCGCTGCATCGGCGGCGCTGCGATCTGACTTGAGATCGCCGGCGCGCTCGGGCGCCGCGCGCCGCTCCCGCGCTTCAAGTTCCGCCCCGCCGCCGCTTGCGCTCTCCGTCGTCGCCGTACCAGCCGTGCGGGCATCGCGTTCCTTCGCAACGCGCTCCTGCTCTCGGCGCAACTGCTCGTCGAAAGTGCCCAGCGACGAATCGAGCTTGCCGTCGATGTCGGCGCGACGCTCTTCGGCGGTCCTCGCGCCACTCTGCCCGCCATCGGGTTCGGCGCTGCCGGATTTGTCC
>JBDSRN010000038.1:0-28960 GCA_039929265.1 Steroidobacteraceae bacterium
GCCGCCGCCACCACCGCCACCGCCACCGCCCGAGCGCGGCTTGTCTTGCGCTTCATTGACGCGCAGCGAGCGACCACCGAGGTCCTTGCCGTTGACAGCCTGGATCGCGTTCGCCGCGTCAGCCTGACTCATTTCCACGAAGCCGAAGCCGCGGGGGCGATTCGTCTCGCGGTCCATCGGCAGGGCAACGGAGGTGACGGTACCGTGCGCTGCGAACAGTGCGCGAACTTCGTCTTCAGTAGCAGTAAAGGGCAGATTGCCCACGTAAATCTTGGCCATGTAACTCATCTCTCTGTGAACAAAAGTATGAAATGACAGGAGAGACGGAGTTTTTCAAGCCGTGTCCTGACACCAGATCGGTAGGCGTTTCGGCTCGAGAAGGAAGCCCGGGAAGGGCGTGCACTCTGATACGGACGTAGAACGATCCGTGACAGAGTACCGCGTTTCGTGTACCTCCGGGTTAATTGTTACCTTTACAGTCCAAAACAAAGGCTAGAACCATATTTATGGTTATTATCCGGAGCACATTTTCATCATGCATCCATCGGTGAAGGAAATGGAATCTGATCTGGGTGCCAGCCTCAAGGCGCTGCGCCTGGATCTCAACATCGACCAGCATACGGTCGCCACGCGAGCCGGCGTTAGCATCGGCGCTCTCAAGAATCTGGAAGGTGGCCGCGGCACCACGGTCAGAACGCTCGTTTCGGTACTGCGTGCTCTCGATCGTGCGGACTGGCTCGCAACCATCGCGCCCTTGGGCTCCATCAATCCACTCACGCACACCGCAACCGCGACGCCCAGACAACGCGCAACGCGATCCACGCGCAGGTGATTCGCAATGGCGAACTCGCACGCCTCAAGTGTCGACGTGTTCCCGTGGGCCGAGCGCATCGGCGCGACCGTGCTCGATCTGAGCTACGGTTCCTACGCGTTTCGCTGTACGAGCATTCGCTCGTGCGGCCTGACTGTGCGCGCTCGGTCTGTACGCGGAGGGCCAGGCAGCAGCGTCGAGTGCGTATATTAACGAGACAGCCACCTGGAAAACACATGAGCAATGTTGTTCCGATCCAAATCGACTTCGTGTCCGATGTCGCGTGCCCCTGGTGCGCGGTCGGCCTGAAAAGTCTGGAAGAAGCGTTGCGGCGCACGCAGGATGTGGTCGCAGCAGATCTGAGATTTCAGCCGTTCGAGCTCAATCCCGACCTGCCGCCAGAAGGCGAAAATCGTGACGCTCATCTCGCACGGAAGTACGGACGCTCACCCGGTGAACTCGAGAGCACGCGCTCGTCGCTGCACGAACGCGCGAAGAGCCTCGGATTCGAGATCAACTCGTCGAGCAAGAGCCGCATGTACAACACTTTCGATGCGCATCGCCTGCTGCACTGGGCGCACACACAGGGGCGTCAGCGCGAGCTGAAACACGCCCTGCTCAAGGCCAATTTCACCGACGACGTGAACGTGTCGGATCCTGATGAACTGACCCGCATCGCCGCCTCGGCGGGACTAGATGCCACACAGGCGCGCGACGTGCTGGACTCCAGTCGGTACACGCAGGAAATTCGCGACGCAGAGCGGCGATGGATCGAATGCGGAATCACCGGCGTGCCCGGCATCGTGATCAATGGCAAGTGGTTGATCTCTGGCGGCCAACCACCGGAGATGTTCGAGCAGGCGTTGCGGCAGATCGCCACGGAAGTGTCGGCGGCATCAAAACCAGCGCGATCGAAACCTTAGGGCTTATGCAAAAACCGCACTTCTGGAGATGTGGCGCGATCGTGCCCGGTGCTCATTTGGTGCCGTCAAGGCGGCGATGCAAGTGCGGGATCAACCCGCCGTCGCGCACCATGTCCATGAGGAACGGCGGAATCGGTTCGACCGGATACGTCGTGCCGCGCGAGTGATTCACGACCACGCTGCGCGCAAGATCGAGCTCGAGATCATCGCCATCGCGAACCTCGCGTGCATCAGCGAAACGCAGCACCGGCAGACCCAGGTTGAGCGCATTGCGGTAGAAGATGCGTGCCGGCGATTTCGCGAGCACCGCGGCGACACCGAGATGCAACAGTGCCTGCGCCGCCTGCTCACGCGATGAGCCAATTCCGAAGCCATCGCCCGCGACAAGAAAATCCCCGCGCTTGACGTTGCTCGCAAACTGCGGCGCGATCGCCTCCAACGTGTGCTTCGCCAACTCTTCGAGCGGTTTGCGCATCGCATGACCCGGCGCCAGCAGATCGGTGTCGATGTTGTCGCCGAACACCCAGGCCCGGCCGCGCAGCACATCCATGCTCAATTCACCCTTGCTCAATTCAAGAAGACGCGCGGATCCGCGACGCGTCCTACCACTGCCGATGCCGCCACCGTGTATGGCGAGGCCAGGTAGACCTCCGATGCCTTATGCCCCATGCGCCCCTTGAAATTGCGCGCTGTGGACGAAATGCACACCTCGTGTTCCGCAAGTACTCCGGCGCCATAGCCGGCGCAGGCGCCGCAGCCGGTGGGCAGCAGGATAGCGCCCGCCTCGGTGAGTTTCGCGAGCGTACCGTCCGCGGCGGCGAGCCGCGTCGTACGCGCAGATGCTGGCGCGATCAGCAGACGCACGTGCGGCGCAACCTTGCGACCGCCGAGCACTGCTGCGGCGGCGTGCAGATCCTCCAGCTTCGCGCCCGTGCAGGCACCGATATACGCCTGATCGATACGCACCCCGGGGAGTTCGCTTACAGCATCGGAGTTGGCGGGGCTATGCGGTGCCGCGACCTGCGGCGCGAGCTGTGAAGCATCGAACGTCAATGCGCGCTCGAAGCGTGCGTCCGCATCCGAACGCCACTGCAGCGCATCTGGTGCGACGCTGCCACCCGCAGCGCGGATGGTGTCGAGCGTGAGCTGATCCGGCGCGACGATACCGGTTTTCGCACCGAGCTCGGCCGACATATTGCACAGGACGAAGCGGTCCGCCATGGTCATGTGATCCACGGCGCTGCCCGCGTACTCGACAACGCGATAGTCGTTGTTCTGACCGAGTTGGCGGCACAGGAACAGCATGATGTCCTTCGCCGCCACTGCCTGCCCGAGCTTGCCCTGCCACTCCACGCGAATGGTTTCGGGCACGCGCAGCCAGATCTCGCCGGTCACCAGCACGCCCGCCATTTCTGTCGCGCCGACGCCCACCATGAACGAACCGACCGCGCCACCTGACGGCGAGTGCGAATCGCCGCCGACGACGAGCATGCCGGGCTGCAGGTGACCGAACTCCTGCAGCACGACATGACAGATACCCTGCATGTCGTGGAACTGGGAGATCGCGTTGTCGCGCACCCACTCACGCGTGAGCTTGAGGATCGCAGCGCTCTCGGGATCCACTGCGGGCACGTAATGGTCGGTGACCACCACGACCTTGTCCGGATCCCAAACTTTCGCGCCGAGGCGCTGCAGGTAAGGCGCCACCCGGCGCGGTCCGCCAGAGTCGTGCATCATCGCGAGATCCACCTTGGCGATGACGATATCGCCCGCCTGGACGGATTCCGCGCCCGAAGCGCGCAGCAGTATCTTTTCGGCGAGCGTGCGCGGCATCAGCAGGGTCGCTTGAGGTATCGGCCTTTAGCCTCACCGACGATGCTGCCCTCGTCCCAGATCAGGTTTCCGCGCAGATACGTGCTCCGCACGGTTGCGGTCTGCGCGATGCCTTCGAACGGCGTGTATCCCTGCGTGGACTCCGACTCCGCAGCATGGATCGTGTAGCCCTTGTCCGGATCGACTAGCACAATGTCGGCATCGAACCCGGCTTCGAGCTGGCCCTTGCTCGACAGGCCGAAGCGCTGGGCAGGATTGCCACTGAGCAACTGCGCGACGCGCTGCATCGACAGCCCGCGTTTCTTCGCTTCGGTGATGAACGCCGTGAGCAGGTACTCGGAGCCGCCAAAGCCGGACTTTGCGAGAAACACGTCCTCGCCACAGTCGTGACCGTCGGTCTTCATCTCGTGACGGCAGCAGGCATGGTCCGAGCATACCCAGTCGATCTTGCCATCGATGAGCGCCTTCCACAGGTACTCGACGTCCTCACGGGAGCGTATGGGCGGGTTCACCTTGGCCTGATAACCGCTTTCCACGTCGTAGTCGATGACGAGGTGCCCGATCGTGACCTCCCGCTTGAAATTGATATGCGGGAACGCATCAGCCATCAGCAGCGCGGCTTCGACCGCCTTGCGCGACGACAGGTGCAGGAGGTTGATGTTCACGCACTCGGTTTCATGTGCGAGGTAGGACGCGATGAAGATCGCGAGACCTTCGGAGTGCGGCGGACGGGCGGCGCTGTACGCGCGCAAACCCGTCAGCTTGCCCTCATCCTGCACGATCCTGGTATACGCATTCATGATCTCGGCGGTCTCGCAATGCAGCGACAGCGAGATGGCGTGCGCCTTGTCGGGAAATCGCTTCATCGCGTCCTTCACGCCGCGCATGACGAACTCGAAGTGCGCAAAATCATAGCGCTCGTCGTCCGCGATCATGAGGAAGTCGTGCTGCTTGCTCGATGCGCCGTGCAGACCGTAGCCGCCATAGAACATGTAGATCTTGAAGGTCGTTACGCCGAACTTCTCCACAAGCATCGGGATCTCGGCGATGTGCCGCTTGTCGAGCGGCGCGAGATGGTAGCCATAGTCGACGTGGAATTTGCCCTCGGAGATCTCCAGCACCTCGGGGAAGAACTTCTCGTACGGACCACCCTTGTTGAGGTAGTACTGACCCGAACGAAAATAGTTGAGGCTCGAAGTCACCCCACCCTGTGCCGCCGCGCGGCTCTCGCTGATTGCGTCTTCCGCGAGCGGCGAATAAATGCCGGTGTGCATGTGTGCGTCGACAACGCCGGGGAAGGCAAGCAGGTTCCGGCCGTCCACTACTTTTTTCGCGGTACCTGGCAGGTTGTTGCCGAGCGCAACGATCTTGCCATCGCGCACGCCAATGCTGCCGCTGGTGACCTCGGTCTGGCTCGGGCGCACGAGGCGCACGTTATTGATGAGCAGATCGTAGTTGCTGTCGGTAGCCATTCTCTGTCTCTTTGTCCCTGTCAGCTTCTTGATGGTTGGTCAATCACGCTTGCCGGCATAGCGTTCGCCATGCTGCAGCCATTTGCGCGTCTCGAGCAGTTCGTTGAGCGCGTCGAAATCAAGCATCTGGTCGCGCAACGTCCGCGTCGTACCGTCGCGTGCCAGTGTCTTCAGGTAGTGGAGCGCTGCGAACGTCTGCACTCGGACCATGGCGCCGGGGAAGATCGCAATTGAGTAGCCAATCTGCTGCAACTCGTCAGCGCTCAGCAGCGGCGAGCGCCCACCCTCGACCATGTTCGCCAGCAAGGGCAGGCGCGTGCCGAACTCCCGCGTGAATCGTTGCATCGCCGACGCATCGGGCAGTGCCTCCATGAACAGCACATCGGCCCCGGCCTCGATGTAGCGGGCAGCGCGTTCGAACGCGGCATCGATGCCTTCCACGGCGACGGCGTCAGTACGCGCAATGATCACGGTGTCGGCATCGTTGCGCGCGTCGCACGCAGCGCGGATCTTGCCGATCATCTCGTCGACCGGCACGACCGACTTGCCTGCCAGATGGCCGCAACGTTTGGGAAACTGCTGATCCTCGATCTGCAGCGCCGACGCGCCGGCGCGTTCGAACAGCTTGACCGTGCGCTGCGTGTTGAGCGCATTGCCGAACCCGGTATCCGCGTCGACCAACAGGGGCAGCGTCAGTCGCTCGCGGATCGCACTCACGGTCTGTGCGACCTCGTGCATCGACACCAGTCCGATGTCAGGTTGCCCGAGTCGGGTGTAGGCGATGCTCGCGCCGGAGAGGTACGCGGCGTCGAAGCCGCTGTGCTGTATCAGTGAGGCGGACAGCGCGTCGTAACAGCCTGGCGCCACGATGATGCGTGGCTCGCTCAGCCTTGAGCGCAACACTTGCGCGTGATCCGGATCGCGATCGCTCATCCTTTCGACCACACTTCGGATTCGGCGAACGCCTTGCGATATTGTCCCAGGTTGTAGAACAGGAAACAGGCCGACAGCACGCCCGCCAGCGCGGCGATGCAGGCGATGGAATAGCGCAGCGCGCCGTCGTTGTGGAACACGTAGTCGGTGAACAGGGCGATACCGGTGGGGCCGAGCGTAAGGCCGAATACATTCACGACGAGGTAGTACATTGCCGCGCCCTGGGCGCGCATCTGGTTGGGAGTCACCGTCATCAGTGCGGACAGACCATTCGCCGTCGCCGCCGTCGTTCCCACGGAGGCCGGTACCAGGAACGCGACCGCGACCCATGGTCCCGATGCCAATGCCGTACCGAGCGCGCCAATCACGGCCACACCGATGCAGAACACAGCGGAGCGCATCTGGGCGTCCTGATAGCCGCGCGCCTGCAGACGCTCACTGAGCCACGAAGCCAGCAACACCGCGAGCGGGCCTGCCGCCAGCGTGACCACGCCGTAAGCAATGCCAATATCTCGGATGCTCCAATTCCACGTGCGCACGAACATCGTCGGCACCCAGGCCGACAGCCCGTACGCCAGGATTGCGACTGTCGACATGCCCAGGAAATGCGTGCCGTACATGCGGATGCGCGCCTGCAAATAACGCGCGACGGTGCCGAAGGAAAGATTCGTGGCGCCGTCGGCGCCGGTGAGCTGTTCGCGCCGACGCGGTTCGCGAACGGTGAGCATCAGCATCGCCATGACCAGCCCTGGCAACCCGACTATCATGAAAACAGTTTGCCAGGCAAACAATTCGCCTACCACCGGAAGGACGACGGGAGGCGCGGCGATCACGTGCGCAACCAGGCTGCCACCCACGATCATCGCGAGTCCCGTCCCCAGGGAGATGCCGGTGTTGTACACCGCGATTGCCCTGCCGCGAGTGCGCTTGGGGAAGTAGTCGCTCATCATCGAAAGCGCGCTCGGGCTCAGCGCCGCCTCGCCCACGCCGACGCCCACACGCGTCAGGAACAACTGTCCGTAGCTGCGTGCGAGCCCGCAGCTCGCCGTCATGAAACACCAGACTGTTATGCCGATCGCGATGATCTTGCGACGACTGTAGCGATCCGCGAGGCGCGCAATGGGTATACCAAGCAGCGTGTAGAACACCGCAAAAGCGAGGCCGATGAGCAGGCTCACCTGGGTATCGGAGATCTGCAGATCCTTGCGGATCGGATCGATCATCAGCGCCATGATCTGCCGGTCGATGAACGAAACAGTATATGTGAGCGTGAGAACCGCAACGACGTACCAGCTGTATGCGGCGGGGGGATAATCACCTTCGCTGCCGGCTTTCGGGGCAACCGCAACTTGCGGAACATCAGCTGAAATAGTCATTGGACCCCCTGTTTTTTTTGCGGGCTGGACGCCGCGATGGGTAACTAAGATAACCTCGTTGCATGATTAGTAAAAGAGCGCATACACTGCGATTAACCCGAACGCTGTAGACGAGCATACTCAATAATGGCCGCAGTACCCGACGACCCCCGTGCCGAGCAGGTGTTTTTCGATGACCCCGCGGTCGATCTTCTGATGGGCGTGGTGATGGCACTGGCCTCCGAGACTTACGTGCTGAGAGACCGCCTCAACGTGCTCGAACGGCAGCTCGCCGCCACTGGACGCGTCGACACCGCGAAGCTGGTCGAAGCCCCCGATTCGAAGGCGGAAGCTGCGGACTACAAGGACGCTGCCGAATTCACCCGTGCGATACTGGAGCCCCTGCTGGGCCTCCAGAAGTCGCTCGGCATCGGGGGAAAATTCTCGCTCAATCGCGGGGGGTCGAGCAAATGACTACGGAACGTGCTTTCGATGCGGGTCAGCGTTTCCTTCTGACCTCCAAGGTGTACTGGACGACGACCCTCTATCCGCGCCTGCGCGACAAATATCTTGAAGCGGCCGGCGGAAAGGAAAAGCAGCATACCGTCGAGCAGGTCGCCGCGATCGTGGAGAATATGACGCTGTATCGCTACTTCGCGTGGCTCGAGCGTCATCTGCAGCGTATGAAGTATTCGGGCCGCTACGGCATCGCGAACTATTACGAAGAGCATCGTGACCAGCTGCTGAGCGACCTCGGTAGCCCCAGCGGCAACGACGAGCGGCTCGACCTGCGCCCGGACTTGGAAATGCCTCAGTATTACAAGAGCGTCGATATCCATCAGCACCCTGGCGGCGTGTGGTCGCGCGACGAAGCGGGTCTGGTTTACGAGTACGGCGCGCGCAGCACGACCCCAATGCTCGGCACGGGGCACGCGGACCTGCACACGCGCTTCAGCGACCTGGTCGCGAGCCAAATCGATGCCAAGCCCGCCAGGATCCTGGACCTGGGTTGCGGCTTCGGCAAGAGCACCCTTCCGTTCGTCACGAAGTTCAGCGACGCAAAGGTTGAGGCAGTGGATCTTGCGGGACCTTGCCTGCGGGTGGGCGCGCAGACCGCGCAGTCTGCGAAGGTCGACAACGTGACGTTCCGGCAGCGCAACGCCTCGGAAACCGGATTCGAGGATAACCAGTTCGGTCTGGTTACTTCGACGATGTTCCTGCACGAACTACCGACCAAGGTCCTGAAGGACGTGCTGCAGGAGGCTTATCGCGTGCTGGAACCGGGCGGCACGATGGCACACCTCGACTTCTACGCGTTCCCCGATGCCTTCGCGCGATTCATGCACTACGGTCACGGGCGTCGCAACAACGAGCCGTTCATGCAACCGCTCGCTGAGCTCGATCTCCCGAAAGTGCTGAAGGAAGCCGGCTTCACGGCCATCCAGATCAGTCCTTTTCAGGAGTCCGAGACAATTGGCCCAGAGCGGGTCGACGTCTGGCGCCTGCCGTGGACTGTCATCAGTGCAAAGAAGCCCAAGCAACCCATACAACCCAAGCGCGCGCGCGCACGTGAGCTGAACCATGCTTAAGCTAATCCTGATAATTACCCTCGGCGTTCCTGACGTCAGCGAAATGGAGCGCGCGTATACGCAGTGGCTGGGTTATACCGTCGAAGCACAGGGCGAGGTCGACAAGGACCTCGCACGCGCCTGGGACGCACCGAAAATGGCAGGTCGCAAGTACGCGCTCATGCGACCCGAGAGCAAGGCAAACATCTACCTGCGATTCGTGCAGGTGAAGCCCGCCGAGGGCTACGTGCCGATGAAGACATTCGGCTGGAACGCCATCGAGATGCTTGCCCAGGATCTCGACAAGCTCAATACCCGGCTCGGGCAGCCCGACTCACCCTTCAAGATCGTGGGTGTACCGCGTCCGCTGGGGCCCAACTCGCCCATCAGCGCAATGCAGGTCGTCGGGCCTGCCAAGGAAGTGCTGTATCTCACGCACATTCCTCCCAACCCGGATCGCCCCAACGGCAGCGCGAAGACACTGGTCGACCGGCCGTTCATCCTCATCGTCAGCAGCCCCGAACTGGAGTCGCACCGCGAGTTCTGGGGCACCGCCATGGGCGCCCAGGTCGGCGGCGTGACGCGTGGCCGCCTGACGGTGCTGAACAAGGCACAGGGCCTTGACATCGAGACGACGCACCCGTACTCCGTGGCGCGTGTGTCGCCCGAATATTCCATCGAAATCGACGGCTATCCCCCTGGTTCGTTGGTGCGTCCCGTCCGCAAGGGCGAACTGCCGCCCGCCATGGCCATGGTCGGCTTCGAAGTGGAATCGCTGGATCAGGTGAAGGTGCCGCTGCTCGCACCGGCGCGTGCGATAAAGTCGGCGCCTTACAACGGCCGACGCGTGGGCGTCGTACGCGGCAAGGGCGGAGAGCTCATCGAGCTAATCGAGACCGCCACCCGCTGAGTTCGACTGCCCACCAGTCTGCGCGCTGAGCGCATGCGTTCAGCGCATGCGCTGCAGCAAGGTGCCCAGACTGGTCATTTCTTCGGCAGTCAGCTTCGCCGAGATCACGGACATCTGTTCCGCCGTTGCGCCGTTCTTCGTATAGCGCGAACGCGCCGCATAGTCCTGCAGCTGTTTGGTGATGTAGGCCGCCTGCTGGCCGCGCAGCGCGGTCCCGCGCTGCGCCGGTTCGATCACTCCTTGGCCAGAGCTGCCGTGGCAGGAAGCGCACGCGACAATCTCGCGCGCGGCGTCGCCGTCGGCATACAACCTCGAGGCAGCCGTATCGCCGCCACCTGGCGCTGACGCCTCGCCGGGCGCGGGCGTTTGCGCCGCGTAGTACGCGGCGAGGTCGACGATATCCGCGTCCGTGAGCATCGCTGCGAGCGGCCCCATCTCGATATTGGTGCGCTGGCGCAGCCGGAAGAGCGTGAGCTGCTCGACGAGATAGTCCACCTGCTGACCGGCCAGCACCGGCCACTGCGGCGTCACGCTGTTGCCTGCGGGGCCGTGGCATATGTTGCAGAACAGCTCCGCCGCGCGGGTTTCACCGCGGGATGCATTGCCGCCGTCCGCACCGAGCGCAATGCCCGCCACGCCGCACAGCAATGCGCCGCTAGCGAGCGTTCCGACCGCGAAGCCCGTCCGCGTCCTGGCGACCATTTACCCTCACAGATAACCTATGTACCGTAGTAATCGAACCAAACCTGCGAGGGAGTATTCATCATGTCTAAGCGAGTTGCCACCTGGCACCTGTTACTTGCGCTGCTGAGCGTGTCGGTTGGCACAGCCGCCGCGCAGGCTGTCACCGAAACCGGCATGCGCACCGGACCTGCTGTGTGGATCGAAGAGTACTGGGACGTCAAACCGGACAAGGTCGACACGTTCTTCAAGACGTACAAAGCAGAGGTCTATCCGCTCACGCGCAAGCTCCCCGGCTACCGCGGCTACACGGTTCTCACCAACATTCCGAAAGACGGTTTTCCCAACGCAGTCGAGAATCCGGATGCGCTGTTTCAGCCGCACTATGGCATCACGATCAATCGGAAGGTGCTCACCGAGCAGGTGATCGACATTGGTCTCATGATGCGCAAGACGCACAACGTCATCGTGGTGCACTACTTCCGGAACTGGAGCGACGCAGATGCGTTCCGCCCCGGCCTGGACAAGGCCTACGCGACTAACAAGGGCGGCGCGAAGCTCGCCGACCACCTGGCCAAGACGTTGTATCCGCTGGCGAACAACATGTGGGAGACGCGCTTCCGCCTGATCGAAACGGGCCTCGAACTCAGCGCGCAGCAGACCAGGGGCAATGACGCGGATGGCTTCAATCTCGAGCCGAAGCCCCCGACGACTGGCTGGTACAAGGAATATTTCGACGTTCCCGCCGACAAGCTCGACGAGTGGGTCAAGGTCTACAAGGACAACACGCTCAAGGTGATGGCGCCCATCAAGGGGTACGAAGGCGTGTCGCTCGTCACGACGCTGCCGCCCAAGAGCGCGGAAGCGATCCGCACTAAGTACACGAATCAGACCCTCGGTGGTCCGGCTGATTTCCTGGTGCCCTTCCCCGGCGTGATGATGAACGGCACGATCCGCACGGATACCTCGGTGAACTACTCGGCGCTGTACAAGCCGACATTTACGGTCATCACGTACTACCAGTTCCCCAAAGGCGTGAAAATGCTTGAGGAGATGCAGAACAACTTCAACAAGGATCACCCCGGCGAAGATCGCATCAAGCACATCACCAAGGTGTTCTTCTCCTTGTCGAAGAACCATTGGGACATGTGGTATCGGCCGATCGAGTCCAGTTTCGCGCCAACGTCGAAGTAGACACAAAAAAAAGGGCCGGGTGCTTGCACACCCGGCCCTCTGAACGAAGCCCTCGTATTATCGAAGCGGGGGGACGCTTCGGACTTCGCTCATTTGACCGTCTTTACGTCCTCGATCAGGCCACCACCGTGCGTGAGGCCCTTCGCGTAAGTGACTTCCAGCCAGATAGCACCCTCTTCGGTTACCTTGCCGGGCCCGAAGCCCCAGATGCTGCGCGGGGGCTGATAGATGAAGTATTCCTCGCCGACCTTGAATGCCTTGCCGGCATCGTTCGGACCGGTGAACTGCCACACCTTCATGCTGCCCCAGACCATGTAGCGCAGGCGGTTGGCATTCTCGAAGTAGGTCTTCATCTTGTCGGCAGGCGGCGTCCAGCCCGGCGGAATCTTGACGAGCTGGGCGCGGAAGCCGTCGGCGAGATCATCGCTCAACCACTTCACCGAGCGACCCGCCATTTCGGTGTCGTTTTCCCAGTCCATGTCGCGGACGGTGTCGATCAGCCACGGGCGCGTGAACTGCTTGACCTTGCGATAGTCACCGACGGTGCCGGGCGGTGCACCCTTGCCATCCCGACCACGGTAGCTGCCCGGCTCGCCGCGCTTGTCGCCAACGTTGATCACGTGACCATCACCCTCTTCGAAAATAAGGAGATCGTACGGGAGCTGATTGCGCAGGAAGCTGGCCACTCCGCCACCACCGTGCAGTGAATAGGGCGGGCGCGAAAGCCAGCCGCCCTGCAGCTTGCGATACAGCAAACCGCTCTTCTGGAACGGACTCACCGGCTCGGGCATCACCGAGTCGCCCTTCAGCGTGTAACCCCATTCAAAGAACTCGTGATAGTGCGTACCGCCGCCGTCCAGGCGCGGAGGGTTGTTGTTCGCGGTCGGGGTGTACTCCATGCGTATGAGCTGCCCTTCCGGCAGATCGGTGCCCTGGTTCTTCGGACTCTGGAAGATGGTTTTAGAGGTCGGTCCGAGGGGCGCCTTCTTGAGCGCCGAGCCCGGCCTACCGTCGAACGGGAACGCCGCGACGTTTACCAGCGCAATCGGGGCCCAGCCCGTGCCCGGTGTGATGGTGCCGATCACGGGCTTGGTCACGAGCGGCGGCTCGGGGGCGTCGAGTGCGGGTGCAGGCGTGTGCTGTATCACTGCAGCGAAACTCGCTACCGCGCCCATCGCGCCGAGCGCGAGCCCCGAGAGGGCAGCTCCACGCCAAAAACTGTACATCTTCATTTGCATGACTCCAGATATCCGGACCGTTGCCTGGGTGATCGAAAGCGTACAACGCCGCGCGAGACTTCACGACTCTGCGCGGCCGCTTACTTCTTGTCTTCGAGACTGATAACCAAGTTACCTAGGTGCTCAGCTCTGGTTAATGATGACCACGCGCTCCGAGCCTTGTCAAGATCATATGACGCAACATCGATCACCTAGTAAACTGCGTTGATGCGAACCTTATTCGGCACTGCACTTCTCGTGCTGGGCGCGCTCTCCATGCCACTGCGTGCTGCGCAGCCACCGGTGCACGGGTTGCTCGGGCACTGGCGATACGACGCCGCAAAGTCGTCCTTTTCCGGTGCAATCCCGTACCAGAGTGCCGAGATCTCGTACACACGAACCCCTCTCGGCATCCATGTGGTGCAGGACATCGTGGAAGGAACGTCGAGCAAGCTGCACTTCGAGTATGTCGACACGCGCGACGGGCGTGCTGCCAGGGTCAAGGGCAATCCTTTTTATGACAGCCAGTCCACGCAGTGGCCGGACGCGCGCACTGCCGTGCGCAGCGAGATGCGAGCAGGCAAGATCACCGGCACCACGATCATGAAGGTTGCCGACGACGGCAATACCTACACGGCTACGTCAAGCCGTACGCTTCCCAACGGCCGAACCTATAACTCGATTATCGCCTGGTACCGGCTACCGGAATAAGGTCTGTGGCCGGTGTGTGGCGCGCGTGGCACACTAGGCGCATGAACCTCAAAGATTCTTCGGCCCCCAAGGCGAAGCGGGTGGCTGACAAGAATCCCCGCGACGACAAACAACGCATCATCGGCGTCAGAGTCCCCAAGCTCTCCCATCTCGTTGCGGAGCGCCTGCGGTCACGGATTGCCTCCCGAGAGCTCAATGCGGGCGACACGCTGCCCTCGGAAGCCGAATTGGTGCGTCTGTTCGACGTGTCGCGACCGATCATGCGTGAAGCGCTGCGCGTGCTCGAAGCCGAGAGCCTGATCCAGCTCGGGCGTGGCGCGCGCGCGGGCGCGACCGTGCTTGCGCCCTCGATCGGTACGGCCGCGAAGTTCGGCGTGCTGTACCTCGCCACGATGGGCACCACTCTCGGGATGATCCACGAAGTGCGCAGCTTGCTGGAGCCACCACTCATCGCATTGCTGGCACGGCGACCCTCGAAGACTTTCCTGCAGGAGCTGCAAGAGGTAACCGCAATGCAGGATAGAGCGTTGGAGGACAAGGATCACGCCGCAGCGATATTGGCGGTGAACGAGTTCCATCACCGCATGCTCGGCCTGTCCTACAACAGTGCACTGAATTTGCTGGCGGGCATGTTGCATGGCATCGCCGCGGCGGCTTATCCGCGCCTGTTGCTGGGCATCGCGAACCAGAAGGCGGTGGGTACTCGCACCGAGGAATCGATCGCAGCACACGCGCAGCTGTTGACGCTGATCTCAGCCGGCAAGGCGGTGCACGCAGAAACGTTCTGGCGGGAGTACATGCAGGAAACAGCGGAATTCTTCCGCAAGTTCGGCCTCGCGAACAAACCGGTTGAACTGTTGCCCGACCTGTAGGCCTGCGCGCCCAGTGGGCGCGCAGGCTCGTCAGACCGTCAGTTCAGGTAGGTGGGGGCTTCGATGGGCGTCGTGGTCGTAGTCCAGGATTCGCCTTTCGCATATGTAACTTCGAGCCACACCACGCCGGTGCGCGTCGCGCCGGTCGCCGGCAACCCCATGACTGCCATTGGCGGACGATCGAAAAAGAACTGCGACGTGAGCTTGATCGGAACGGCTTTCGCCGTTGGCGTTGCGTACGTGTCGATCGTCAGATCGCCGTTGATCACGTAGTTGAACTGGTGCGCGTCCTTGTAGTGATAAGGCAGCAGATTCGTCGGCGTCTTCGCGCCCGCCTCGAGGAAGTACATGGTAGCGCGGAACCCATGCGACGGATCGTCGATCAGGTATTTCACGTTGAGACCGGGCGAACCTTCGACGGGCTGCCAGGGAAACTTCTCGATCGTCTCGATGATGCGCGGCGTGGACCAGTGCTGGATCTTCTTGTAGTCCGGGTTGAAGCGCATGCCCTGGGAGTCGGCGCCATTGCGCACCGCAGGGTCCACGGTCCAGGAGCCGGCGCCAACTGCGCCCTCTTCCATGATCATGATTTCCGCCCCGATCTGCGACATCATGAACTTCATGCGGCCCTTTTCTCCGCCATGCAGGCTGAACGGCGGACGCGACAGGAAGTTGCCTTCACGAAAACGCTGCAGCGGACCCGACACATTGTCCGGCGTGGTCGACTCGTTGTTGGTGAAGTCGCCCGCGATGTTGTACGCCCACTCGTGGAACTCGTGATAGTGCACATACGCGCCCTCGGCGCCGGGTGGCACGTACAGGATGCGCAGCTCGCCATGGCCGCTGGGTGATTTCCACAACGACTTGGTGCCCCACCCCGAGACGACGGGTGGCTGCACCATCGGCTGCTTCTTCGTGTCAATCACGCGCACTGCCGCGTAGGGCGCGGTCGCAGGAGCGATCTGCTCCCAGTCATTCTTCTGCGCGGCGGCGCACGCGCTCATCGATACGAGCGTGCCGACGACGAACAGGCCGAAACTGTACTGCAGATTTTTCATCGTTGAGTTTTCCATCTTGAATCAGACTTCCACGAGTTCCATCAATTCGCCGCCAGTGCCCTTGATGACCGTAGTGCGATGACCGCGGAAGGGATCCAGCGTCGACTTGATGGGCGCTGCGAGGGACTTGTCGCGCAGTTTGTCGAAAGCGTTGGTCTCGAACGTCACGATCGCGAGGCCCGGCGGCAGACCGTTGTTGACGCGTTCGCGCTCCACGCCCCCAGGCTTGTGCTGATCGAGCTCGACCTTGGTGAAATCGGTGAGCGGGACCACGGCCAGCTCGAAGTTCGGCAGCTTGCGAATCGGGCTCGGGTTGCTGCCGAAGGTGGTCTTGTACCACTCGAGCGCTGCCGGCAGATCCGGAACCATGCAGGTCGCCATGAAGGCGCGTCCGACGAACGATTTCGCCTCCGCGAGATCCGGGCGCTTCTCCGTGATCCAGGTGAGATTGAGTCGCTCGCCGGAAGGGCCAGTGGCGCCGAGCGGTCGCAGGTACGGATAGGTGGGCACGGTGCCCGGCGGCCCGCGCACCGTGAATGGCGAATCCTTCAGGCGTTCGTACAACTCGACGGAATTCTGGACGGTGATCTCGGTCGCGCCCCAGCCGAAGGTGGGCGCCGGGTCGTAGTCCGCAGGCGTCGCCTGCTCCACGAACCGGATGACGAAGTTTTCCTTGCTCTCGGGTGCGAGCGTGACGTAACCCTTGCCCTTGAGACCGGGTGCGCCCCAGCTACCGACCGTGGCGGTATCGAGCTTACCGCGCCGCACGACGTGGTAGCCCATGTACCTGGTCCACGCGCTCTCGGCAGCCTTGAGGTCTCCGGATGTGATGGTGACTGCACGGAAAGCACGCAGCGCCGGTGCGGCAGTTTCCTGCGCCAACGCCGGCTTGAGTCCGATCGTCATGTTGAGCAACGCGCTCGCGGAGGCGACCTCCAGCAACTCACGTCTGGTGTATTTCAGCAAAGTTCTCCGACGCGTGCAGCGCACTTGTTGTTGGCCCGATCGACACTAACTCCAGTGGGAGAGCTCGGTCAAGACATCGCCGGGATGCTCTACGCCCGGCGCTCTGATAACGTCACTAACGCCGTTACCTGGTCAACTCTACGCGGGAGTCGCATCATGCTCGATCGTCGATCCCTGTTCTTCGCTGCTGCTGCCGCGGCCGGCAGCGCCACGCTCGCTGCTGCGGATCGCCCCGCAGCCAAAAAACCCCTGCCACGGCAGATTCCACCGACGGTGCGCAACACGCGCGGCAAGATCATCTACATCGGCGACGAAGAGCAGGAGCGCGGACGCGAGTGGTTCAGCTATACCTATCGCGAAGACGGCCAGGTGACCTTGCGGGCCTATTGCGAAATGGATGACATCCGCGTGCAGCGCGACATCGTGCAGACTATGACGAGCCGGTTCGCTCCGCTCGACTGCTTCTGCCGCCTTTCGGTCATGGGCAAGTTTGCGGGCACAGGATGGATCCGAGTCACGGATACAGAGGCGGAATGCGAGGTGTTCAGCACGACGCTCGGTCGCGTTCACCAGACCGTGGCGCTCGCGATGCCGGCGCCCACCATGGTGTCGCATCCGCTCATCAGCGATGCGTTGCTGATGTCAACCTTCGACCACGGCAAGCCAGACAAGGTCCAGTACTCCGAGGGCGGCCTGTCGACCTCGCCGCTGCTCGATGGTGCCAGCGGACCGATGCTTTCCGTAGGCGGCCGGCGCGGCACCGAGTATCTAGGACAGGAAAAGATCACGACTGCCGCCGGCACGTTCGACACCCACCACTACCGCATGCTGATGAACGGCCGCCGTGCCGACGGCACCGCAACCGGCTACGAGATCTGGTGCACGCATCCGGATTACATCTTCATCAAGGGCGAGGTGCGTGGCTACCTCACCAACAAGACCGGCTACGGCCGCTACGAGCTGACGGAGTTCGAAACACTATGAACCTGCGAATCCTGTTTTCTGCCTTCATTCTGCTCCCTGGCCTTATCGCGGCTGCCGAGCCACCTGCACGCAACGCACTCCTTGGAACATGGGAAGCGGATATCTCAAAGTCATCCTTCATCGGCCGCTTGCCGTATCGCACCGGAAAAATGGTGGTTTCGAAGGACAAGGCGGGGCTCGTACGCGTCGTGGCAGATGTGGTCACCGCCAGCGGGGCCCCGTTCCACTTCGAATACGCGAGCAAGGAGGACGGCACGGTCGCGCCCGTCATCGGCAACCCGTACTACGACAGTCAGTCCACCCTTTGGGCCGATTCTCACACGGCGATTCGTACGGAGATGCGCGCTGGAAAAGCCACCGGAGTCACGACCATGGTGGTCGCCCGTGATGGCAAGTCCTACAAGGCGAGCGCGTCCCGCACGGCACCGGAGGACGGGCACCAATACACGTCTGTTATCGTGTGGAACCGGGTGAAGTAGGTACGGCTAGAGCTGGTCGCAGGACTCTCGTTGTTTTCTCGCCACACGCCCACCTGTCACGGGTAAGCGCTCGGCCTCCTGACGCTTCAGTGGGCGATCGACAGCCATATTGACCGTAAGCGAGCCAAATCATTGGTTTGTGTCGCCCGCAAGCATCTCGCTGTCCGGGACTACGCTCGCGTCCATCCACGTCCGGCAGCCATGACGCTTTCTTGACACAGTCTGGACGGTCTGACAAGGTTGGTTAACCCAGTTCACTTAGTGAAATACGGAAGCGAGCCAAAAGGCGCGCCCTGGAACATACCTCGCGTACCCACCACATACGGATCAGATAAAGTGAAACTCAAACCCAGCTCAAAGCATCGCCGCATAGTTGCCTCCCTCACCGCGACTGCAGTTGTGGCTGTTGCTGCACCTTCGATCGCCTCTGCGCAAAATACGTCTCAGGCAAGCGACGGTATTACCGAAGTAATCGTGACAGCCGAGCGATATGGCGCCACGGTGCAGACCACCCCGGTTGCCGTTACTGCCGTCACTGGAGAGCAACTCGCGGAGCGCCAGGTGAACAACGTGCTTGAGGCCGCAGCACAAATTCCGGGCATCATGATCACGCCGACTCAGGGCAGCAACACCAGTGCACGCATCGCGCTGCGCGGTGTGAATCAGAGCACGGCAGGCATCAACTTCGACCCTGCCGTAGGCATCTACCTCGACGGCGTTTACCAACCACGTATCAACGGCGCCTTCTTCGAGTTCTTCGATCTCGCTCGCCTGGAAGTGCTGCGTGGTCCCCAGGGGACCCTGTACGGCCGCAACAGCTCGGCTGGCGCGATCAAGATCGAGACCAGGAAGCCGTCCTATGAGTGGACCGGCGGTGCCGAACTCAGCGCAGGCAATTTCAGCGCAAAGGGTGGCAAAGGGTACATTTCTGGGCCGATCGTCGATGACCTGCTCGCGTTTTCCGTGAGCGGCGTCGTGCGCAAACACGAGGGCTACTACTACGGGATCAACTACGGGCGCCCGATCGGCGATATCGACGCACGCGCAGAGCGCCTCAAGCTGCTGTACACGCCGCTGGAGAATTTCAGTGCTGAGCTCGCGGTGTTTGCAGTCCAGGACTACTCGGAAAGCGGTATTCCGGTGCCCCTGACTGTTGCGCCAGGCGTGCGCGATCCCTATGTTACGAACTCGTACAACCGCGATTACACGTTCTCGGAGGTCGTCGGCCCAATAGGCCAGGGCTTCATCAACAATATGGGCAGCGCACTCAATCTGAAGTGGCAGCTCAACGAAGCTGTCGAGCTGATGTCGATCACGGGGTACGGAAACCAGCGTACTTATAATACTGGCGGTACCTTGTGGGTCTCGGCGGCGCAGCAGATGGCGTTCGACAACGGTGATAACAGCGTGCAATCCAACAGCCAGAACGAAGGTCGTACACGTAGCGAATTCTGGACTCAGGAGTTTACTGGCACCTACTCGAACGAAAAGATCAAGGCGGTCGGCGGCCTGTACTACATCGACGAGACGGGCGAGAGCCGTGCAGTGGCTGCAGGTAGCTCGACGATTGACCAGGATCGCAAAACGAAGGCAAGCGCAGTGTTTGGCCAGGCCACCTACACTATCGGTGCTGGCGTCGGCGTGACAGGCGGTCTTCGGTATACTCGAGAAGAAGCGGACTTCACGCAGTTCTACAGGACGCTGCTCAACAGCTCGCAAAATGCCACCAAGACCTACACTTCCACGACGCCGAAACTTGGCATCAACTGGCAGGCAACGCCCGATCTGCTTGCTTACGCGTCCTGGACCAAGGGCTTCAAGAGCGGTGGCTTCAACCCGATTCCGCCCAATGCGAATACGGGCACCGGGCAGATTGGCGCCCCGACCCCGTACGATCCCGAAGACGTAGAGAGCTACGAAGCGGGCTTCAAGTGGACGACCTTAGGAAACCGCTTCCGCATCAACGCGACGGCCTATAGCGCCGAATATTCGGGCCTGCAGCTGCCAGTGTTCTTCCCGGGCACGAACACGATCTACACGGCGAATGCTACAGGCGCCGACGTGCGCGGTCTCGAGGTGGAGTCCGGGTTCAAGCCGATGCGGGGCGTCGAGTTCTACGGCAACTGGTCGATCACCCACGGCGCCTATAACGGCCCGTACGTCTGCGCGAATCAGTTCAGTCAGTTCGTGGACTGCAGCAAGAACAAACTGGTCGGCCTGATTCCCACTTCGATGCTGCTCGGTACGCACATCACACCGACATTGCCCATTCCCGGCCAGATCAAGTTCAACTTGTCATGGTCCTATCACAGTTCGTACTACAACAACTCAGCCAACAACGGTCCGCTGGTGGGTACGCCGGCTGCCGGAACCTACAACACGGGCTTGAGCTGGACCTCCACCAACGAGCAGCTCGGTGTCACGCTCGATGTGCGCAACCTGACGGACAAGCGCTACTCCCGCGCGGGACTGCAGTTGAGCAACCCGACCACTCCGGCAGTGAGCTCGTACCCGAACGACCCACGCACCTACATCGTGCGTCTGCAGTACAGCTTCTGATCAAGACTCCGGGCGTGCTCGCCCGGAGAGTTCACAACTGGTGCCGCGGTGGTTTCATCCACCGCGGCACTTTTTTTTCTCGCCGGTCTCCGGTGCAGCCCTGTCGTTTTCCGGTCACCTGCCTGGGCTTGCTCTGCAAGCCTTTCGAACTCGACGCGAGACATGGCCGATCGTCGAGTGGCTTTGATACTGATCGTAGAACCGCTTCAGGCAACTGAACACGTCCGCCCTCGCGTGATCACGCATGCGTACTCCCTTCGATGGACGCGCTCCCTTTTCAACGTGCCGAAAAAGCTTTCCATCGCGGAGTAGCTGGAACTGCTCTTGCCCGCAGTGCATGAAGCGTGAAGGCGTCGGGAAAACAATAGAAATCAAGCAGGACGGGTGGCGGAAGCTAGTGCAGCATCATGGTCGAGGTAACCATGTCGAATTCGGCTGGAACCGACGCCCGAGACATTGATCGACCCCACAATAGTGTCGTAGGGCATTTTCCGCAATTCAGAAGTTGTGTTGGATACCGATGGCGAGATAGCGATTTTTCTGCCTCGTTCCACCAATATCGCCCGCCGTGAAAAACGCGAATAGCGTGGTGGCCGCTCCGAGTGCATGGTCGAGCCCCACCGAAACCACCGTCTCAAACCGGTTATCGAGCGGATCAATCTGCGGATGGGCGCGCCAGACGTCCGCGCTCAGGTATTCAAACTTCGCGGTGTTCTTGTCGAACGCCCAGGAGACCGATGCACCGAAACCATCTTCCGCCACGGCACCGACATCCGTTCGTTGAAATAGCAGCATGATCTGCGCAGGACCGTGCGTGTAACCGCCCACCACGCGTGTCGTTTCAACATCCTCGCCGTCGATGTTGCGGTCATGCGCGATGGCGACGTTAATCAGATCCGTCCTGTAGGTGAGAGATAGCGAGGTTCCATCGGCGACGCCGTCATTTCCTGAGCCCGGGTCCTCGCCGGGAAAGAAATTGACTGTGCCGCTGAATGATTTACCGAAGGTCGGCGTGATGTAGCCGATGTAATCCTTGAGACGGTTCTCTCCGTTGAAGACCCCGCCGATGTCGCCCTCGAGATCGTTGTACAGATCGAAACTTCCTTGAGCTTGTTTGAGCGCCGTGTCATGGCGTCCGACCTTGACGGTTCCGAATGCTCCCTCGAGGCCGACAAACTGGTTTCGATGTGTAAAGACGTCGTCGCCGGATTCGCCGTCCAGGTTGACGCCAAACTCGAGCTGGTAGATAGCCTTAAGGCTCGCGTTGAGCTGCTGTTCTCCCTTCGCGCCGACGCGCGAGAAATTATTGCGCAATTCGACTTGCTCCTCCGCGGCTTCGTCGGAGCTCTGCAGCGTAACGTTGAGTCTGCCGTACAGGTCGATCTCCCCGGCCGCGGCCGCGATTGACGTGAGCGCGACAGTGGCGACAGCCAGACCCCTGCGAATGGTCACCGCCTTCATTGGTGTGTGAAACGGTATATCGTGCCGTTGGCGTCATCGATGACCAGAGGCGCGCCGTCGCGCGTGACCGTGACTGCGGCGGGCCGGCCCCAGGCGCTGTCGTTATCAATGATGAACTCCGTCATGAAAGCTTCGCATTTGCCGGTCGTCTTTCCATCCTTCATGCGCACGCGGACCACCTTGTAGCCAGTGCGTTCCGGCCGCGTATGGGAGCCATGCAGCGTCACGAAGGCGTCACCTCGGTATTCAGACGGAAATGAACCAGTGCGCATCGCTCCAGCTTGTGCCGATGCAATCGACGAGGCAATTGCAAGCGACAGCATCATTGGGACAATTTCAGCGCGCATACTTGCTCTCCTTGATGGACTTCAAACCAAGTCGTTTCACCAAAGTCGTTTCCGACACGTGGGTTTTTGCGCTTAGGCAATCCTTGGAGCAATTGACATCCGGTCTTGGTACTGCCGAGATTGTGCGCTGAAATGCCGCCTGGCAAGCAGAACGCAGCATGCCCGAAGGATGTGTCCAGTCATTGACGCGACCGGTGCACGAAGCGAGGCGGCTGTTCAACGACTTCGCCTATTCCACGACTCACGAGATCCAGTGGAAGAATTTCGCTTCCTGGCTTCTCGTGGGTGGCCTCGTTTCCGCAGGCTTCACGCGCTTGTGGGCGATCATCGACACATCGCGCGCTGCGGTGCGTACGAATCGACAATGGATCTACGTTTCGGTGCTGCTGGTGCTTTGGATGGTTCACGCCGCCGACGCGTGGGGGAGCAAGCCCCAACGTGGTTGGGCTCCGCCTGCAGCGGCCGCGACCCCGACACGTCAACACCGGCCCGACGCGCCAGGGCCGGGGCTGGCTTCGATGGGGTCCTAGCCCGGCACCCCTGCCGCTTCCGGCTGGAACGGAACTTCGACGATGCGGTAACGCTGCTTTTCGCCGCCCGGCAGCTCCCAATCGATGGACTGCCCGACGCGCAGTCCGAGGAGCGCCGTACCAACGGGAACCAGGACGGAGATTTTCCCCTCGTCGATATCCGCGCTTCCCGGGTATACCAGCGTTACCACCCGCCGCTCGCCGGTGGTCTCGTTCTCGAAAACAACGCGTGAATTCATGGTCACCACGTCTTTCGGGATTTTTTCGCGCGACACGATATTTGCGCGCACCAGCTCGCTTTCCAGATTTTCCAGACGCTTTCCGGGATTCGACTCGACCAGCTTCAGCAGCCGGTCTGCGTCGCTTTGCGTGAGATAAATCTGAGGCAGTTTGGGCATCGTGGGCTCCGTCATCTTTTTCAGTTTGTCGTGTCGATAAGGTACCCGAGGAAGGTCAGCAGAAGGTCGATTCAAGGCCGCACAGCCGTATATGACAACGCGCTATCCGCGACTGACCCGAGCGGCTGGCGCGCGGCTACTCCGGAGCGATGGACGCACTCTCGGGCCCATCCGCCCGCGTTGCTGGCGGATTCGCGGCCGGCCGTTCGATCATGCGCCTCACGCGGGGAGCGTCGGGGCCGCGGTGCAATGCGCGCAGTGACTCCGGAATCACTGCATCCATCCGCGTCATGCGGTTATTGAGCCGGAGGTAGTCGAGCCAGGTTGGCGTCTCATAGCGTTCGACCCACAACTCCCGGTCCGACAAGTCACGCAGCAGCCGCCAGTTCAGCGCGCCGTCCCGCAAGCGGATGCGCCGGCGTTCGGCCATGGCGGCCAGAAACCGCAGATGGTCGACCTCCCGGATGAGGTACTCGATGGTTATCACGACGGGTCCGCTCCTGGGCACGACCGGTACGGCCGTCTGCGGAGGCTGCCAATGCCGCAGCGGGTCGAGATCGAGATGCTCCGATTGTGCGAGCGGCCGCCAGACCCCGAAAGCCGCGCAAGCCAGCAGCACGATTGCGCAGATCAGCAGCGAGAACGTGATGCTCTCGCGCTCCGCGATGACTCCCCAGAGCCAGCTTCCGCCGGCGATCCCACCAAACGCGGCCATCTGGTAAAGCGACAGCGCGCGCGCCACCACCCAGCGCGGAGCGGCAAGCTGGACCGCGACGTTGAACGTGGCAAGCGCAAGCACCCACCCGGCTCCCGCCAGCGACAGTGCCGCTAACGTCGTTGGCAAATATCTGCTCAGGCCGGCACTGGCCGCGGCAACGGCGAACATGATGCAGGCCACGCAAACGATGATCTCGGTCGAGAACGCACGGCGGAGCTTCGCGGCAGCAACCGCGCCTGTCACGGCGCCGATGCCAAAGGCGCCGAGCATCAGGCCATAGACCAGTGGCCCGCCGCCAAGAAGTTCTTTGGCGACCAGTGGCATCAAGGCCATCAGCCCGCTGGACCCGACGCCAAAAACTGCGCTGCGCAGCAGGACAGTCCGGATAGCCGGCGACATCGACACGTAACGGACGCCGGCCGCCATGGCGGCGCCCAGCGACTCCCGCGGCAGGATCCCGGGTGCGTAAGTCGGGCGCCAGCAGGCGAGCACGACGATCAACGCGACGTAGCTCGCAGCATTGACGGCGAATGCCGCAGCCGCTCCCGCCGCGGCGACGATCGCACCGCCAATCGCGGGACCGACACTGCGCGCAATGTTGAAGCCAACGCTGTTAAGTGCAATCGCTCCCGGCAGTTCAGTACGAGGCACCAGATCCCCGACCGAGGCCTGCCACGCCGGTGCATTGAAAGCCGAGCCGCAACCGATCAGGAAGGTGAACAGCAGTAGTAGCCAAGGGGTGATCAGGCCGGCCCAGACGACCACTGCCAGGACAACCGAAACGGTCAGCATGAAAAATTGGGTGCCAAGCATCACCAGGCGGCGGTTGCGATTGTCTGCCAGGGCACCAGCCACCAGCGAAAACAGCATGACCGGCAACGCGAGCGAGGCCTGGATCAAGGCGACCATGTCGGCAGATTGCGCGATCGAGATCATCAACCAGGCGGCGCCAACCGACTGAATCAGTGAGCCGAAGTTGGCAAGGATGTTGGCGGACCAGACCGCCCGAAAAACGGGGTAGCGCATCGGAGACAACGCCGTGGGCTCGGCCGAGGGCGCGTCTGTCCGGTCCATGTTCGTGCTTTCTCGCATTTCCTGGTCTCGGATGAGACCGCCTGATACGGCTTGATTTGGAGAATTGGCGGAGAGTGAGGGATTCGAACCCTCGAAGAACTTTTGGTCCTTACACCCTTAGCAGGGGTGCGCCTTCGACCACTCGGCCAACTCTCCGCTGACTGGCCTGCTGTTGCAGACCATCCCGCTGGAAGGCGCGGATGATACGCAATGTGCGTACCGATCGGCAAAAGATGGCGTCGATCATCGCAAATAACGGGAAATTCGGGGGTCGAGGTGGACCCGTGAGAGGTGGCGAGCAGCCAAACCCAGCCGCAACCGCAACCGCAGCAACGCTTGCTCGGCAGCCTTTCGAACGCCGCGAATCATTCTTTGAGGACCAGGGAGGGAAATGCCAACGAAGAGCTCCGCGGCCTCATTCGGGCCTCCCGCTACCCAGGGCCGCCATGCCTGGCCGGAATGGGGGTACCTCAACAAGGCATCCCGTCCCATCCGGGACCCGGAATCAGTAAGCGGCCTGCGCCTCGTTATCCGGACCACGGGTCTCGTTGCCTACGCCGCCTTCCTGCTCGCGCTTGATGCGCTCGAAGATCTCTTCCCGGTGCACCGCAACGGTCTTCGGCGCATTTACGCCGATTCTAACTTGGTTACCTTTGACGCCCAGCACCGTGACAGTGACTTCGTCGCCGATCATGACGGCTTCGCCGACGCGTCTCGTAAGAATCAACATTTTAATTACACCATCCTTCGTGTTCAGGCTGCACAGTGCCGATCGGTGACGATTGCCACAAGCAGGGAAAATCTGAACCCCCAAGGCTACCGAAAAGTGTCACTGACGTCCTGCTTAACTGTCTGTTCAAGATGAGAATCAGACTTCGCGAATCTGGTAAATCAGTCGCCGCTGATAGCAACAGACAGCTCAATTGGCGAGTCGTTCACGCACCAATTCAGAAACACTCGCGAGTGCGGCATCTATGCGCGATGGATCGGTGCCGCCGGCCTGCGCGAAATCCGGGCGGCCGCCGCCCTTCCCACCCACCTGCTTTGCAATCGCGCCAACGAGTTCACCAGCCTTGATGCGATGCGTCTGGTCCGCCGTGACACCGGTGACAAGAATCACCTTCGATTCGCTCTCGATCGATGCGAGCACGATCACTGCGGACCCGAGCTTGCTCTTGAGCTGATCCACGGCGTTGCGCAACGAGCCGGCATCGGCGCCTTCGATCTTCGTGGCAACGACTTTGACGCCCTGTACATCGATTGCGCCGGCCGCAAGGTCAGTGCCCTGGCCGGAGGCGAGTTTGTCCTTGAGGCTGCGAACTTCCTTCTCGAGCCCCTTCAGCTGCGCGAGCGTTTCCTGCACGCGCGGGGCGACTTCTTCGCGTGAACCGCGCAGCAGTCCGGCGATGTTGCGCAACAGCTCGTCGCTCTGCTCGATGTACTCGAGCGCGTCGGCGCCGGTGAGCGCCTCGATGCGTCGCACGCCGGCGGCCACGCCGGATTCCGCGAGAATCTTGAACAGGCCGATGTCCCCGGCGCGCGCCACGTGCGTGCCGCCGCACAGCTCTATCGAAAAATCGCCGAGCTTCAGCACGCGCACGTCCGATGTATATTTCTCGCCGAACAGTGCCATCGCACCGGCGGCCACCGCGTCATCGAATCGCATGAGCGTGGTTTCGGCAGGCGCGTTGCGACGGATTTCCTGATTCACGAGCTGCTCGATCTGCAGCAGTTCGGCCGCCGTGATCGGCTGAAAATGCGCGAAGTCGAAGCGCAGGCGATCAGGCGCGACCAGCGAGCCCTTCTGCGTCACATGCGCGCCGAGCACCTTGCGCAGCGCCGCGTGCAGCAGATGCGTCGCCGTATGATTGAGCCGCACCGACTGCCGGCGCGCCTCATTCACCTGCGCGTGCAGCACATCGCCCTTGGTGATGCGACCTGCCACGAGCTGGCCGATGTGCGAGTGCGCACTGCCGCGCTTGCGCGTGTCATCGACGATGAAGCGGACGCCCGCGCTGCTGCTGATCTCGCCGATGTCACCCACCTGCCCGCCCGACTCGGCGTAGAACGGTGTGCGATCCAGCACGACTTCGCCGCTCTCACCCGTGTTGAGCTCGGCGACTTCGGCGCCGTCCTTCAGCAACGCGATGACGCGACTGTCCGCATCGCTTAGTCGTTCGTAACCAGAGAAGCTGCTCTCCGCCTTGAAGTCGGTGCCCGCGCGCAGATCCACCCCGAAGCGGCTCGCGGCGCGCGCGCGTTCGCGCTGCGCGGCCATCGCGGCATCGAATCCTGCCTGGTCGATCTGCAAACCGCGCTCGCGCGCGATGTCAGCAGTGAGGTCGAGCGGAAATCCGAACGTGTCGTACAGGCGGAACACCATCACGCCGCCAAGCGTCCGGTTGGTGCCTGCTGCGGCGATCGCCGCGTCGAGCAGGCTCATGCCGGTGGCCAGCGTGCGCGAGAACTGCTCGCCTTCCTTGCCCAGCACATCGCGCACGAGTTTTTCGCTGGCCCGCAGCTCCGGATAAGCGTTGCCCATGGTGCGCACCAGTGCGGGCACGAGCTGCGCGAAGAACTGCGGATTGGCCCCGTACTTGTGACCGTGACGCATCGCGCGCCGCATGATCCGGCGCAGCACATAGCCCCTGCCCTCGTTCGAGGGCACCACGCCATCGACGACGAGAAAGCTGCACGCACGGATGTGATCCGCAATCACGCGCAGCGAGGGACTAGATAGATCCTCGGTGTTGAGCAGGCGCGCCGCTTCATGCATGAGATCCACGAAAAGATCGATCTCGTAATTGGAACGCACGCCCTGCATTGCCGCGGCAATGCGCTCGAGTCCCATGCCGGTGTCAACCGAGGGTTTGGGCAGTGGCACGAGTTTGCCGTCGGTGCCACGATCGAACTGCATGAACACGAGATTCCAGATCTCGGTCCAGCGATCACCGTCTTGATCGATCGAACCGGGCGGGCCGCCCGCGACCTCCGGACCGTGATCGAAAAAAATCTCGGTGCACGGACCGCAGGGACCCGTCTCGCCCATCTGCCAGAAATTGTCGGAGCCACCACCCGGCTTGTCGCCGATGCGCACGATGCGCGAGGTCTCAAGGCCGACTTCCTTGTGCCAGAGATCGAAGGCCTCATCGTCCGTGTGATACACGGTGACCATCAGGCGCTGCGGATCGATGCCCAGCCAATTGGGCGACGTCAGGAACTCCCAGGCGAACAGCACCGCATCGCGCTTGAAGTAGTCGCCGAAGGAGAAATTGCCCAGCATCTCGAAGAAGGTGTGATGGCGCGCCGTGTAGCCGACGTTCTCGAGATCGTTGTGCTTGCCGCCGGCGCGCACGCAGCGCTGCGATGTCGTTGCCCGCACGTCGGGCCGTTGCTCGACACCCAGGAACACATCCTTGAACTGGACCATGCCGGAATTGACGAACAGCAGCGTCGGATCGTTGGCTGGAACCAGCGACGACGAGGGGACGATCGTGTGCCCGCGCTCGGCGAAGAAATGCAGGAACCTGGTGCGGATGTCGGCGGCTTTCATGGCGGTTACGCGTCGGTTTTATCGTGCCGGCGCATTAAGTCGAAGCGCCACGCGCGGCAAACCTGTCAATTTTACGCGGGTTGCGCCACTACTGCCAAACCGGGAAAGACCGGGTAGTGGTGCAGGCCATTACCAAAGACCGGGTAGTGTCCGAGTTTGCAATTTCGGCTATCGGGCCATTTCCCGCCGACCGGCCAGGGCGGGAGCGACTGCTGCGCTACTGTGCCCGTCCGCCGCCGGTCCACGGCGCCACCCCGAAGGCTTCACGCAAGGGGCATTCAACGAGCAGTCTCCGCTTGACTGCGCCGGCCAAGGCCGAGAGGCTCCCTCACGCGGCGTTGGATCGCCGATCC
>JBDSRN010000039.1:0-11180 GCA_039929265.1 Steroidobacteraceae bacterium
CTCGTCCCTTGCCGTCGTCGTAAGTGCTCGTGACATGGTTGCCTCCACGGCTGCTACCTGCGGTAACAAACACTGTGAGGCAACGATGGACCTTCGGTAACAAATCAAGCGAGGCAATGCGGGGAGCTGCGCCCATTGTGGATGGGCCTCAGCGACGAGGCCAGTCAGCGACTTGCGAGTTGCCCTTATGCGTTGATCGATGTCGGTTTCGGTGACTTGCAGCGCTGGCGTGCGGTGCAGCAGGGTGCTGTGCACGACTCGCCGCGCACCATCGGCACTGCCTGTTTCGACCCTGCCGGCGCGCCGCCATTCCTGCGCCGCGTACTCATGTATGGCTGGCACCTGGCGCGCGCCCACCGCCAGATCGCCCGGGTCGTGTTCGGCATGACGCCTGCCGCAGCTCAGTACATCGCGGCCCTGACCCTCACGAACCTCGATCGCATCGCCGAACGCCACACCCACTGGCTGCGGCCGCGGTGGGAAACACACCCGCAGATCTGGCGTCAACTGCTCACCTGTGCCGGGGACGCCGATCGGGGCGCCTTGCAGCAGGCGACCTTGCACGGGTTGCAGCTCATCGCGGGCGGCACCCTGATTCGAGGGGCAATTGCGGGAACCGACTCGCGAGCGTAAGAGCTACATGAATACCGGGAGGTATTCGCCATGTTCAAGCCTTTAATCATCGCTGTGGATGTGCTGGCCGCAGCCCCGCTGCTGGCGGGCGAGACAGGGAACAAGGTGACCACGAGCGTGCGCGGGGTAGCGGTATCCGAATGCCCGACGGTAGCCACACGAATCCGTTCGACCTCGGCCAAATGTCTGGCAACCGGCAGCACTGTCCGGGTCTACACCAGGGAAGAAGTGGACCGCGCGGGGGCCGTGAACATCGGCGATGCCCTGCGGCTGCTCGACCCGATCTTCAGGTAGCGATCGGGGTGCTGCCTTGCAGCACTCATTTGCGGCTCGTAATCGAACACATGATCGAGTTCACCTTTCCACCACTTCCGCAGCGGTCTCCCGGGCCTGTTTGTGCTACTTTTCCCCGCAATACGTCGTCGCAATGACTACGTTCGAAAATAAAGATTCAACGGGAGCAGCAATGAAAACTCTTCTGGCCGCAGCGGTCTCAGTGGCAATCTGTGGCGGCGCCTTCGCCGCTAACCCGCTCACGATGAAGCAGGGTGCCGGGGGCAGCGTCGTGCAGGGCGCGGCGGGAACGGATGGCGCCAAGGGCGACACGGGCCTGGCCCACTGCGACAAACCGATGGGCGCAATCGCAGTCGTCGAGCCGCAGGACTACGTAATGCAGTCACTGTCGGGCTACGGCTTGCAGTCCCCGACGCAGCTCATCCGGCTGATGGTTCAGCAGTCCAACTGCTTCATCGTCGTCGAGCGTGGCCTCGGCATGCAGAACATGATGCAGGAACGTGAACTCGCGGCAGGCGGGCAGGCGCGCGCAGGTTCGAACATCGGCGGGGGTCAGATGGTGGCGGCCGACTTCATCCTCACGCCGGCGGTGGTGTTCTCGCAGAACAATGCGGGTGGCATGGCGGGCTCGCTCGGTGGTCTGCTCGGCGGCAAGGCTGCAATTCTCGGCGCGGTCGCGGGTGGCCTCAAGTTCAAGCAGGCGCAGACCAGCATGCTGGTCGCCGATGCGCGCAGCGGCATCCAGGTCGCGTCGGCGGAGGGCAGCGCGCAAAAGGCCGATCTCAACCTCAACATCTTCGGTGTGGGCAGCGGGGGCTTCGGCAGCGCCGGCGGCTATGCAAACACGGCTGAGGGCAAAGTCGTCGCCGCGAGCTTCCTCAACAACTACAACCAGATCGTGGATGTCGTGAAGGGCGATGCGAGCCTGCAGCGCGAAGTCGGCACGCTCAAGCAGGAGGCGGGCAAGAAGATCACCGCGGGTGATGTGTTCAATGAGGGCGATGTGATCACGCCGAAGATCGGTAACGTCAAGCTGCTCGCGAACCCGGCGGCGGATGCGAAGTCGGTCGCCACGCTCATCAAGGGCGAAGAGCTCATCGTCATCGGGCCGGAAAAGGATGGCTTCATCAACGTGCAGGGCAGCGCGAATGCTGGTTGGGTGAAAAAGGTTCTCGTTCAGCGTCCGTAACCCGACGCCGATATCTCGAACCCAAGGCGCGTGGATCCAGCGGTCCACGCGCCTTTTCTTCGCGCGACGCTACAGCGCGTCCCTGCACACCGGGTTTTTGACTACACTTGCGCCGCATGCAAGCACTGACGGTTAGCGGACTCACGAAGACCTATGGCGATGGTGTCAAGGCGCTCAAGGGAATAGATCTCGACGTCGAGGAAGGGGACTTCTTCGCGCTGCTCGGCCCCAATGGCGCGGGCAAGACCACGTTGATCGGCATCGTCACCTCGCTGGTCACCAAATCCGCCGGCAAGGTCTGCGTGTTCGGTCACGACATCGACTCGCAGCTTGAGCGCGCCAAGTCCTGCATCGGCGTCGTCCCGCAGGAGCTGAACTTCAACCAGTTCGAGTCGCCCGAAACCATCGTCATCAACCAGGCGGGTTTCTACGGGATAGAGCGCAGCGTTGCGAAGATGCGTGCCGAGAAGTACCTGAAGCAGCTCGCGCTGTGGGACAAACGCAAGGGCATGGCGCGCGCGCTGTCGGGCGGCATGAAGCGCCGGCTCATGATCGCGCGTGCGCTGATGCACGAGCCGAAGCTGCTGATCCTCGATGAGCCCACTGCTGGTGTGGACATCGAGATCCGTCGCACGATGTGGGACTTCCTGCGGCAGATCAACGAGCAGGGGACCACGATTATCCTTACCACGCATTATCTCGAAGAGGCCGAGACGCTCTGTCGCAACATCGCGATCATCAACACCGGCGAGATCATCGTGCGCGATCGCATGAGCCATCTGCTGCGCAAACTGCAGACGGAGACATTCCTGTTCAATCTGCGCAACTCGATCACAGTGGCGCCGGCGCTTGCCGGCCACAGCATCGCGCTGGTCGATGACCATACGCTCGAGATCGAGGTGTCGAAGGATCAGAACCTCAACGACATCTTCGGCGCATTGTCTGCCCAGGGCGTCGAGGTGCTCAGCATGCGCAACAAGGTGAACCGCCTGGAAGAGGTGTTCATGCGCCTGGTGGAGAACCGCGGCGCATGAACAACGCAATTCTTCCGCTCGGCACGATCCGCCGCATTGGTTTCACCACCATCATCTATCGCGAGTACCAGCGCATCGCGCGCATCTGGGCGCAGACTCTGGTGCCCTCGGCGGTCACCGCGACTCTGTACTTCGTGATCTTCGGCAGCATCATCGGCAAGCGCGTCGGTGCGATGGATGGCTTCGACTACCGGCAGTTCATCGCTCCCGGACTCATCATGATGTCCGTGATCACAAACTCGTACGGGAACGTGGTGTCGTCGTTCTTCGGTGCGAAATTCGGCAAGCACATCGAAGAGCTGCTGGTCTCCCCGTTGCCCACGTGGGTGATCGTGCTCGGCTACGTGTGTGGCGGCGTGTTGCGCGGCATGATGGTCGGAGGGGTGGTCACGATCGTCGCGCTGTTCTTCACGCATCTGCACATCCACCACATCGGCATCGTGCTCGCCGCCGTGCTGCTCACCTCAATGGTGTTCTCGCTCGCGGGCTTCATCAATGCGGTATTCGCGAAGAACTTCGATCATGTGAACTGGATTCCCGCGTTCGTGCTCACGCCGCTCACTTATTTCGGCGGGGTGTTCTATTCCGTGTCACTGTTGCCGGACTGGGCGCATCGCATCTCGCTCGCAAATCCCATCCTGCACATGGTCAACGCGTTTCGTTACGGCTTCCTCGGTACCTCGGACGTGAACGTGGCCGCCGCGTTCGGCATCATGATCGTGTGCGTGATTGGCCTGTTCGTCTGGGCGAACGTACTTCTGTATCGCGGGACGGGCATACGTGATTGACAAGGGCAGCTTCATTGAGCGTATCGCGCGGGCCAGTGCGCGCAACAACTCGCTGCTGTGCGTAGGACTGGATCCGGAACCGGCGAAATTTCCTGAATCCCTGCGCCTCGCGCGTCGCGGCGTCATCGAGTTCAACCGGTACATCATCGATGCGACCGCGCAGTACGTCTGCTGCTACAAGCCGCAGTTCGCGCACTATGCTGCGGTCGGCGCCGAAGACCAACTCGCCGAGACCATCAAGTACATTCACGACCATCATCCGGACATTCCGGTGATCCTCGATTCCAAGCGCGGCGACATCGGCAGCACTGCGGAAAAATATGCGCAGGAAGCGTTCGAGCGCTACGGTGCCGACGCGGTCACCGTGAATCCCTATCTGGGTCTGGACTCGCTCGAGCCATTTCTGAAGTGGAAGGGTCGTGGCGTCATAGTGCTGTGTCGTACATCGAATCCCGGCGCGCGCGATTTCCAGGACCTGGAAGTAGGCGGCGAGAAGCTGTATCGCATCGTCGCGCAGCGCATCGCGCGTGACGCCAACGCGGCGGGCAACTGCCTGCTGGTGATCGGCGCGACCTATCCGGGCGAACTTGCGGAGATTCGCGCGTTGGTGGGTGACATGCCATTCCTGGTGCCGGGGATCGGCGCGCAGGGCGGAGATTTGAAGGCCGCGGTGCAGGCGGGTCGCACGCCGGACGGCGCCGGGCTGATCATCAGTTCTTCGCGCGGGATTATCTACGCGGGCACTGGCGAGGAGTTCGCCCCTGCGGCGGGCGTTGCTGCGCGCACGCTGCGGGACGAGATCAACCTCTATCGTTGAGGATCGGCGGAGCATAAAAAAAGGCGCGCCAGTTGCCTGAGCGCGCCTGCTCCGTCACAGAGCGAGTTTGAGTCTTACTTCTGCTTCCAGGCCCCGCCGGGGTCCTGGTAATACCAGCCTGTGCGCGCACCGCGTTCCACCCAGCGGCGCGCGAAAGTCTTGCGGATGTCGGCCGCCCACTCGGGATGTGCATTCGCCCTGGCGATCTCGGCGTACAGCGTTTCGCGATCCTTGTTGTCCTCGGCGACGAGGCGGTTGACGATGGCACGCTCGGGCAACGGCGCGGCACTGGCATCGCGCACTTCGATCAGGCCGCTCTGCGTCATGCCCAGAACGCCGGCATCAAAGTACTTGCTGAGCTGACCGAAGCGCGCCTGCATTGAGCCGGTGATGGCGCGGATCTCAGGGGAAGAGATGTCGAGATTCGCTTCCTGCGCCTGCGCAGCTGGCACCAGCAGGTGCAGCAGGCGACCGACAACGACCGCGACGGGGTTCGCCTGATCGAAGTGGTTGGACGTGGGCGGGCCGCTCGGACGCACGGGAATCGACGCGCCGGTGGCTCCGGTGACGGCATCGATGATCTGGTCGGCGGCTTTCTCCGCGGCGGCCGCGGGAAAGTACACATTGATTGTGACGCAGGCGGCGACGAGCATGCTCGCGAGCACCACCTTGGTAAGCCCGGCGAGGCGTGCGGTTCGTGTGGTCTTGCGCATGCAAATACTCCTGTTGCGCGGATCATTCTGACGTGACGGCCTGAACCGTCCCTGAACCCCTCCGCCGCGCAATGTTAACTCCGAAGTGGGGTTACTTCACCACGATATTGTCGGTGTTCATTCCGGCGACGAGTTGCGCCATCAGCGTGGGCCAGTCGACACGGCGCGAGTTGCCGATGATGTCGATGCGCGGGATGCCGCTGCCTTTGACGATGTAGTAGCCGGTTTTCGCCGGCTCCACGCCGTTCATGAGGCACACGTCGTTCTGCAGCTTGCAGGATAAGCCGAGCCGGTCGTAGTGAAACGTGTCGAAGAAACGCAGGAATCCGGACTGCAGCGCGGCAGTCACGCCACCCCCTCCACCGCCGATATTGGAGAGATTCTTGACGGCCTTCTGACTGATGCGATGCGGGGAACGATCGCCTTTCGGTGTGGCCAGACGCGCATCGAACGCCGTCGGTGACCAGTTGAAGGTTTCCAGTCCGATCACGTCCGCATCGAGCCGGCCCGTGATCCCGCCGAACTCGAACGTGCTTGTGATCTGGTCGAGATCGAGATTGCGCGCGACGATGTCGCCGTACAAGCGCGGCCATTTGCCCAATGGATCGCGCACGCGCAGCTTGCTGGCGACGATGCTGCCGTCGAACACCGTCGCCTCGAGGTTGCCGCCCAGTGTCAGCAGATTGTCGCGGAACTCGAGGCCTGGCACCCGTCCGGAGATCTGCCCCTGGAACTCGGGCCAGCCGAATGCCTTGCAGATGCGCGCCATGCTGATGGGTTCGATCTGTGCCGCAAATGCGCCCTGCATGTCGGCGCGTCCGATGCCGCGCGCCACCAGCTTCTCCACGAGCACGGCGCCATCAAAGATTGGCAGACGCGCGGGCTTCAAGAACTCGAAGTCCATGTCGTGCGCGAGGAAATCCAGACGCGCGGCGCCGCCTTCGATGCCGAACATCGCCGCCTCATGCCACTGGAGAAACGAGGGCGCGGGCGGGCCTTCCTGCGCGCCGGACCACCAGCGCAAGTTGCCGACGAGGCCAGTGATCGCGATTCGTTTCGCGGGATCGTGCAGCGCGATGTCCGTCAGCACGAAGTCCGCGCGCAGCGGTGCGTTGTCGCGGATCTGCAGCGAACCGCGGGCCCTGCCTGTCATCGCGAGGCTGTTGAACGCCGTGGTGGTGAGGGGGATTTGCAGGTAGCTCGTGTACGCCGCTGGGAATTGCAGCGATTCAAGAACCACGCTCGCCTCGCGGACCGCGAAGGGCGACAGCATCAAGGTTGCCTGCGCGTTGCCGCGCGCCAGGCGCTGCTGCGTGAACACTATGCGCGGCAGGCTGAGCGCTCCTTTGTCCAGTCGCGCATCGGCGTCCACCTGCAGGGCGTTCACGTTGAAGTCGAGCAGCACCGGGCCCGCGAGCACCTGGCCCGCGGTTGCACTGAGCGTGAGCGTCGCGGCGGGCTCCGCGAGATTGCCGCTGGCCTGCACATCGAGCCGGCCTGCGACCTTCTCGGCGATAATCGTCGAGGCTTCATTTGTCAGGTTGATGTTCGTGAACGCGATGCCGGCGGTCGCGCGCGCGAGTTGCGCGCCGCGACCCCGTGCTTCGCCGCTGAGCGTGATGCTGCCCGTGGGCTTGAACTCGGCCAGTGTCTTCCGCAGAGCCGTTCCCGCGAGCCATGGGCTCGCAAATTTCTGCAGCGCATCGAAGCTGACCGCGGGCGCGCTCGCGCGCAAATTCCAACCTTGCGGTGCAAGAGAGCCGTTCCACTCCAGCTTCGCTCCGGCAAGCGTCGGGCCGGTGCCGGAAAAATTCGCGTTGGCTTTGTTCGATTCGACGCGAGCGCGCATCTGCAGCACACCGAGGCGTACGCTGCGCACGTCGATTTGCAGGGCGGGGCAGGCGAAGCGCGGCTCCCTGATGAGCGGATCGGCGCAGCGCACGCGCAGCTCGCGCAGTGCACCGGTGTGCGCGAGTATTTCGGTTGGCACCTGCACGGCAACTGCTTCGAGCAGCGCAACGCTGTGCTCGCCATCCGAGATGGCGAGGCTCGCGCGCATGCCGGTGAGCCGTGCGCCGGCGACTGCGACGCTGTCGGCTTCGATCTGGATGAGATCGATGGCCCCACCCGGTCCCGCGCCGCACGCCAGCAGCAGCACGAGGGCGCTGCGCATCATGTCGCGCGCCGGTTCACTTCGACGGTGATGTGACTGAGCCCGGGCAGCCCGCTCAGGCGCGCCTTGTAAACATCCGGGGTCGCTGGCGCATCGGAGGCGATCGACACCATGAGCGCATCGTGGCCGGGACCGAGTCGCCACAGGTGCAGGTCGACCACTTCGTCGGCGGGCGTCGTCTGCAGGCGCTCGCGGATGCGCAGACGCAGTGCCTCGGTGTCGCGGGCGTCGAGCAGCGACCGACCCGCGCTGCGCATCAGGCCGATCGACCATTTGGCGATCACGAGGCCACTGAGTATTCCGGCGACCGGATCCATCCAGTTCCAGCCGAGCTGGCGACCGGCCAACAGCCCCAGGATCGCGAGGATCGAGGTAAGTGCGTCGGCGAGCACATGCAGGTATGCGGCGCGCAGGTTGGTGTCGTGGTGATGCTCGTGCTCGTGTTGGTGATCGTCATCGTCGTGATGAGGGTCGCGACCGTTGTCATGCAGGAACGCCGCGCTGACCAGATTGACCACCAGTCCGAGCACCGCGATCGCGATCGCCTGATCGAACGCGATGGCCTGCGGCGCGAGCAGGCGGTTCACCGATTCCCAGCCGATGAGCAATGCGATCAGGCCGAGCGTCACCGCACTGGCGAAGCCGGCGAGCTCCCCCACCTTGCCGGTGCCGAACGCG
This sequence comes from Steroidobacteraceae bacterium, assembly GCA_039929265.1. Lineage (GTDB taxonomy): Bacteria > Pseudomonadota > Gammaproteobacteria > Steroidobacterales > Steroidobacteraceae > ZC4RG30. The sequence continues at coordinate 8,320 of JBDSRN010000039.1, forward strand.
AAGCGCGGATCGTTGGCGTGCGCGCGCGCATAGCGATAGGCGAGCGCGGCGATGGAGAGTGCGGCGGCGTGCGTCGCCATGTGCCAGCCGTCGGCAACGAGGGCCATCGAGCCGAACCAGGCACCGCCGGCGATCTCCGCGATCATCATCACCGTGGTGATGACCACGACGGCCCAGGTGCGGCGTTCATTGCGCTCGTGATGCGCGCCCAGGAAAGACGTCGGGCAGCGCGTGGCGGCGGGATGTGCGATGTCCATGCGGGCAGTATGGCGAATTGCAGCGTCCGGCCGCCAGATTGCACATAAGGCCGGTGGCAACAATAGTTTCACGCGCGCGTCACCGGCCTGACTTGCCTGGTGCCGATACTTCCCGGCATGGCACGTACAACTGAATTGGTAGGACATGTGGACGCGGCGGGACCTCAACCTCTGCCGCTGGGCGGGCTGATCGCTGCATTCCAGCCGAGCGCAAGGCGCTGCTGCAAGTGGGTCGTGTGAAGCACGAGAAGAGCATCGGTTACTCATCGACGCCTTCGTCGAGGTGCGGCACCAGGCGCCCGAAGCGTTGCTCGTGATCGCCTCGCGCACCGAGACGCATTGCCTCGTGCTGCTCGATGCGATGGCACAGGTGGCCCCGTGGTGTCCACCGCCCATCTGGGCAGGGCATCGATCCTGATCACCGGTTGCGGCGCGACTGTGGTGGCGACAGTGTCGAACCCTTTGCGGGCGGGGTGCTGCAGACACTCGCCTATCCTGCCCGCGTGGCGCGCAGGCCGGCGCCCGCGGCCGCGATACGCCCGCAGCGAGTCATCCACGACGATGGTGTGGCGCCTGCCTGAGCTGTACCGTGAACTGGTCGAGCGCAAGGTCAATCTACAAGCGCACGACGAGCGCGTCAGCACGGTACGTCAGCCTACATAATCCCCACGGACTCCTCGCTTTCCTCGAAGCTGCGCTAGACTTCGATGAACTAGCGGGAGGAGCGGGCAATGGCGGGCAGACGAGCCTTGGTCGTCGACGATTCGAAGTCGGCGCGTGCTTTTCTCACCCGCATCCTCGAGACGTACGCGCTCGAGGTTGATTCCGCCGAATCTGCCGAGCAGGCGATCGAATATCTGACGCGGCATCGTCCTGATGTCATCTTCATGGATCACCTGATGCCTGGCATGGATGGCTTCCAGGCCGTGCAGACCATCAAGAACAATCCGCGCACCGCGACCATCCCGATCATGATGTACACCTCGCAGGAAGGTGAGCTGTATCTCGGTCAGGCGCGCGCGCTTGGCGCAATCGGCGTCATGCCGAAGCAGATCCGTCCGGCAGATGTGTCGAAGGTGCTGTACGAGCTGCACCTCATCGAAGACCGGCGCAGCGAGAATCGCGTTACTTTCCCGGTCGCCGGCGCCGAGGCGGAGCGCGACATCTCTGCGACTACCACCATTTCGCCCGCTGCAACCACGGCCGCGATGCACAGCGCGCTCACTCTCACCACCAATGGCGAGACGTTGCTGCGCGACCAGATCGCCGAGGTGCGCCGCTTCGTCGCCTCCAGTCTCGATGCGCAGTCCGAGCGCGTCGTCGACGAGGTGCGCATGATGCTGCAGGACCTGCCGGTGCCCGTGATCCCGCCGCCGTTCCCGCCGCAGGTCGACCGGCGTGGCTTCGGCCTGGCTGCCGCGGCACTGGCGGGACTGTTGATCGTGACAGCGCTGTGGATGTACGAGACGACAGAGCGGCGCGCGCTCGCCTCACGCCTGGACAGGCTGGTCGCAGCAGCACAGCAGCGCATCGAAACCCAGCCGGAACCGGCGACGCTGGAACCCGGCTTCGCGAGCGTCGAGGCCCTGACCAGCCCACCTGCGCCCGCACCTGCGCGCACGCCGCCGACGCAGACCAGCCGACCGGCTCGTCCGGCCGTCGCGCCGGTTGCCGCTTCGGTCGCCCCGGCGACGATTGTCGAGGTCGTGCCGTTCGGTGAAGCGCCGCTGTCGGGTACGCGGGTCGAGCGGGTGCGCAACATCCTGCGCAGGCTCGCAGAGCAGGGGTTTCGCGGCGCTGTCGACGTCGAGACGTTCGCGGGTCGCTTCTGTCTCATCGGCAACGCCAGCGAAGGCTATACGCTCGCGCCCGCGGAGACGGCGCTGTCCGACTGCGCACTCGTCGGAAATCCTCCGGGCGAGAGTCGTGAATCGCTGCCGTTCGCAAACATGATCTCGGAGATGCGCAACAACAGCGGCATCGCGGTGCGTGTGGGAAGTGGCAGTCCGGAGGCCATCGTCGCCGCGTACCCGGCGAGCGGGACCCAGGTCACCGCAGCGCAGTGGAATGCGGTCGCCGCCGCCAACAATCGCATCGAGATTCGCTGGCACCCGCAAACTTGAGCGAGTTCCGGCCGTCGTTCTGGCTGCGCAACCCGCACCTGCAATCCATGCTGTCGAGCCTGCCGCTGCGACGCCGCACCGTCGCGCGTCGGACCGCGCTGCTGCATGCGCGCAGTCGCGAGCTGCTGCTCGACTGCAGTAACGGCGTGACACTGCAAGCGTTCCACGCCGTGCCGGAGCGTCCGAACGGCCGCATCGTCGTGCTGCTGCACGGCTGGGAGGGCAGCGCGGACTCGATGTACATCCTCTCGCTGGGTCAGCATCTGCTGCTCGCGGGCTACGCAGTGGTGCGGCTGAACCTGCGCGATCACGGCGACACGCACCACCTCAACCAGGACTTGTTCCACTCCTGTCGCATCGAAGAAGTGATGGGTGCCCTGCTCGCGCTGCAGCGCCAGATGCAGGAGCGGGCGTTGCATCTCGCAGGTTTCTCACTCGGCGGAAATTTCTTCCTGCGAGCCACCGCGCTCGCGGGTCAGCC
>JBDSRN010000040.1:0-15630 GCA_039929265.1 Steroidobacteraceae bacterium
GATACTCACGTTCCAGCTGCGCACGAAACCTTCGCCACCATGTGCGGTTCAGTCGCGGTGCCATGACTTCGTAGATCACGAGATCGTCGTACTGCGCGACGCGCAGAGGCTTCCACGTTCCTTCTACCGGCGCACGGGTGTGAGCGGTTAGCCCGCCGAAGCGGTCGGTGAGTGCACGCGCCGTCGCCTTGAACTGCCGCGGTGCGATGCGCCGGCCGTCGTTGTCGTGTGTGGGCAGCAGGATCTGGATCAGTTTCATTGCGGCACACTCTCTTGACCTTCAACTCGCCCCGCAGGTCGCTGAGGCTGGAGATCGAGGCTTCTCAGTATTCGTCTTGCCGAACCCTGCTGCCACCTGAACTTTGGCCCGATGTCTCCGGCACAATGGTTTTTGGCCGTCCCTGGAGTTGGTCTCATTCATGTTTCTCGCGGGGTGAAGCCCGTGGGGCGAAGGCCTTCACGGTGTACGAAGTCAACCGTTGGCGCCGGGGCAAGGGAGTCGATAAGTTGGCTGCGCATCGAAGCAGCGGTGAAAAATGATCCATGCAAAGACACGTCGAGAGTCGCCGGGCCCGAACTACAACACGTTTGTCGCGCAGTTGCTGCGCAGGCGTTTGCGAAATTCCCGAACGGAACAGACTCACAGGCGAACGTGCTCGGTGTGTGGTGTTGCCGCCGGCTGGCGGATGCGATCACGATTGACGGCAGCAACAACGGCGGGCCACACATCGCAGGTTTTCGACCATACCCACTACAACTACGGCGACAGGTGCACCGGGTGATGGACCAGTGGGGGCGGGCAGGTCGTTGGTGGGCTCGACACGAAAAAGCGATCCTTCGGTTCGATCCGAAGACGTCGTTGCGCTGCACAAGCGTGTTTTCCATCTCGCTCCAAATGGTGCTTGTAGCAGTCGCGTTTTAGTCCTAGCGTGACTGGTCTACTGACTCATCAATACAAGGTGTCGCCATGGTCACTCGAGGATTGCTGATCCGACTCGAAGCCCGGCATGGACAAGAAAAAGCAGTTGGATCGATGCTGCATGCCCTTCGACCGATGATCGAGACAGAAGCGGGTACCACAGCGTGGTTTGCAATGCAGTACGGGCGGGGCAAGTTCGCCATCTTCGGCGCGTTCGAAAGCGACGAGCCTCGCCAAATGCACCTACGAGGCGATGCGGCGCGCGGACTGGAAACCCGTGCCGAGGAACTGCTGGTGGATCTGCCGCGGATCGATTTCATTGACCTGCTGGGCGCCAAGCTATCATCAGGAAGTGCCGCTCCGAGCAAGGCCCTGCTGCTCACGTTCCACGCGCAGATCGGCCACACCGATGAAGTGGCAGGCTATCTCTGTGATTCCGAACGCGTCGTCGATACTGAGCCGAACACCATGGCGTGGTTCGGTTTCCATTGCCGCGATTTTCGCGTCGGCGGCGGCGAGTTTGGAATCTTCGATGTGTTCGCAGACAATGCGGGGCGCTTTGCGCACCTCACCGGTCGGGTTCCGCGCGGTATCGCGAAACAGGGGATGAACCTGTTTCGCGACTTTCCCGAGATCCGCCTTGTGAATCTGCTGGAGTCGAAGCTGCCGCACTGAGCTGCTGACCTTTGCTCCAGTGGTCGATCAGGTCACGGAAAAAGGAGCAGGCTGCGGATTGCAGTTCCCGATACGGCTGCGATGGGCGGGATGAAATCGACCTTGAAGCGACGCGTCGGGCTGGTTCCCAGGATTTGCAACTGTTCGGCGGCCGGCATGATCTCACTTCGGCGCAACTACGCTGGGAAACTCACGGTTTGACAGCAGTGAGCCATTCGTGTGTTTCCTGTGGCTTCCCGCTGCGTAGCCAGCCGAACACGACGCTATGCCACAGGATCCGCTGCACGTAGCCACGCGTCTCGTTGTACGGAATGTTCTCGATCCACACATCGAGATCCATCGGAGCAACCGGTATCCAGCGCTGCGCCGCATTGGGCCCCGCGTTGTAACCCGCGAGCGCAATCGGCATCTGGCCGCCGAAGCGATCGAGCAGTTCACGCAGGTGACTCGCACCCAGCTCGATGTTCTTGGCAGGATCCGCCAGCACGACCTCGGACGGCACTGGCAGTTTGAACCGGCGCGCGGTGCGACGCGCGGTATCGATCTGCAATTGCATGAGCCCGCGTGCGTTCGCGGACGAAACCGCGTCAACGCGGTAGGTGCTCTCCTGGCGAATGACACCGTAGATGATTTCAGTCGTGAGGCCGGACTGCTTCGCTGCTGACTGCACCGGTGCGTCGTAAGGTCGTGGATAGAGCAATGCATAGTCATTGAACACTCGCGCAGCCGTTGCGGTGGCAATAGCCTGGTCGTGCCAGCCTTCGCGTGCGGCGAGGTGTACGGCCTGGGGCAGGGCATTCGGCTGCAGGGTGTCCTGGCCAAAACGCCATTCCGTCATTGCATCACGCAAAAGTCCGCTCAATCGCAATTCGCGCGCGCGCACGAAAGCCGGCATGGTTTCGATCTTGGCCAGCTGCGCCTCGTCCACGGGCAGGGTCTGCGCATTTGGCGTTGCCTTGCGGCTCAGGCGCGCGGCGGCCATCGCCGAGTAGTAGTTGTCGTCCGGAAGGATGGATTCATACAGTGTGCGTGCGCGGGCATCGTTGCCTTCGGATGTCGCGGCGCGTGCGGACCAGTAGCGCCAGCGAGCGCTGCGCCGAGTTTCGTCCTTGAGCGCGGCGATGCAGCGTGCGACTTGCTTCCAGTCACCGGCCCACAGCGCTGCACGTGCGTACCATTCGCGCGCGGCACTATCGATGTCCGCATCCTCGACACGTGCGAAGTACCCAAGTGTGTCGGGATCCCGGTCCCATGCGAGGGGCAGTGCAAGTGCCAGCACGAAGGGACTGGCTGTACGCGCGTCCATGCGTCGCGCGCTCACCAGTGCATCGAGGCGCTGTTTTGCTGCCATTCGGTCGGAGCGCGCAAGGCGTGCCCATCCGGCAAGCAGGATTGGCGTCGTAACCGCCGTCTCTGGCGAGGCGATAAGGGCGTCGATTTCGCGCTTCGGATTCTCGAGCAGCGCGCTCCACTGCAGCAGCGGCTCTGCGCGTTCGCGTGGCAGCAGCCGGACGATCTGCCGGGCGAACCCAGCGTTGCCTTCTTCGAGCGCGAGGCGCGCGCGCTGCTCGACCAGTGCATCGTCCAGTCCACCCGAAGCGCGCAACCATTCGAACGCGCCCTCGCATTGCGGAACGCTGCGTGGTGTCAGCCAGGTCTGTGCAATCTCCGCGGCGAGGCCTGCAGTCTGCTGCGTTTCGATCCGAGCGGTGAAGACGTGGCAGCGCAGCGCCAGGTCGTCCTCTGCACGACGGTGAAACGCCAGCAAGCGCTCCCACTGTCTGCGTTCGGCGAGGCCGGCGAGCCAGCTGCTGCCCAGGTCGCGCGTCACAGGTTGGCCGTCATGGCGGCGGATGAACGCCGCGGTTTCCTCGTCGAGCGCGGCCGGCACGTTGGCGCCCGCCTCGCGCAGAGCCTGTGCGAGACGTGCGGCCTGCAGATACGGATACAGGACATAGCCGCGCAGACTCTGACTGTCGGGTGGCTCAGTCGGCGAAGGGCTGAGACCGAGGCGGCCGTAGGCTTGTTGGAACTCCGTCCGCGCCGCCGCGAGCAGGTCGACGGGTGTTGCGGCGGCAATCACTGAAGCCGTCCACAGCAATACGAGAGTCGCTGCGAGGCGATGTACGAGAAGAGTGCCCATTGTCATATGGGGAGGTTAGCTCATGCGCAGCGCGGCATGGGCCGTGGGTGAAGGGGTGGGGGCAAATTGCCGATCGACGCACCGGCCCGCATGGTGGGGTAATGTCGATGGCCCGCGGTGCATCGACTCGTGCGCACGACTCTATCGGCTCTTGCTGGAGCGTGGCGCGGTGTCGTCCGCGTATCGCGCCACCGCGTTCCGCGAAATCACAACGGTGATCGGTCGACAGCTCGGCTTGCCCGTCGAGCCGCGAGAGCGTGAGCACTTTGGGTGGTTCGCAGCGTACGGCTGAACGAATATTCCTGCATTGAGTGTGTGCATGACGGGCAAAATCGGTCGTATGATGCGATGAGCGCATATACAACGAGGAAGCAATCATGTCAGCGTTCAATGTGGTTCGATTCCGCGTCAAGCCGGGCAATGAGACCGCCTTCGTCGAGGCGCATCGCAAGCTCAAACCCGCATTCAAGGGTCTCATCAGCATTAATTTGGTCAAGACCGGTGATCGGGCGTTCTGCTTTGTCGGCGAATGGCGCAACTTCCAGAATATTGTGGCGGCTCGCAGCGGGATGATCGGCATGCTGGACCAGTTCAGGAACATGCTCGAGGATCTGGGGGGCGGTGTGGGTTTGACTGATCCAGTATCGGGCGAAAGTGTCCTCAAGATGGTTGCGCGCAAGCCGGTGCGCAAAGTCGCCAGGACGACGGCAAAAAAGGCGAAACGAAAGGCCAAGGCCAAGGCCAAGGCGAAGAAGTAGTCTTCCGGGCCATCATGGGCACGATCGCTGGATGGACGACTACCGCGCCGCGACAACGAATATCCACACCGTGGCGACCATTGCGACCACCCACACCAGCGATCGCAGCCAGCCTATGCCGGCAAGATACACACCGAGGTAGACCACCCGGGCCGCGATGAACAGCATCGCAAGCATGTCCACTTGTGACTGCGGCCCGCGCAGCATGTGTGCAACCAGCACTGCTACAGCGAAGAACGGGAATGCCTCGAAACTGTTTTGCTGGGCTGCGTTCGCACGGGCGCGTAGTCCTCCCTGTTTGGCGATCCATGCGCGAGGATCGTTGTTGTCGAAAGATCGGTCGCCACCTTTGGCCACGAACGCCGCTACATAGGGAAGGAAGGCGGCGATCAGTACACACCAGAGAGCTGTCGTCACGGCAATCTCCTGAAACGATCGGAACACCATGGTCTGCCAATTTCACGCGACACGCAGGACGATCCGAACTGACGAGTGCGCGTGCGCCGCTACGGTACGGGGCGGGGTGGACCGATGCTTCACCCATCAAGCAGGAGCGCGCCATGGCAGCCCGACACGCAGGCCGATCGTCCGGTCGCAGGAGTACTTTGCGGCGGCAATAACGCGCATGTTCAGGGGCTAAATCCAGAGCGCAAGCCAACGCGAGCCCGATAGTCGCCGGGACACATTCGGACCTCTGCTATTGACACATACCGACCGGTCGGTTTGTGATGGACTCATGGTGAGCCGATCCCCACTACCCGCTGACCCCCCGCCGCGCGGGGATGCGCGCACTGCCATCCTTAATGCCACGCTCAATTTGGTGCGCAAGCAAGGGTGGTCCGCCACCAGCGTCCACCAGCTCTGCAAGGCGGTCGGGGTAACGAAGGGCGCGTTCTTCCATCACTTCGCATCAAAAGAACACCTGGGCGTTGCAGCTGCCCGCCACTGGGAAACTGTCACAGCACCGCTGTTCGCGGACGCGCAGTATCACCGTCACGCCGATCCACTCGATCGCATCTTCGGCTACCTCGACTTCCGTGCGGCGATTGTCGATGGACCACTCGAGAATTTCACCTGCTTCGTCGGCACCACCGTGCAGGAAACGTTCGCCACATCCGAGGCCATCCGCGTCGCGTGCGGCGATACCATCAACGCGCATGCAGAACGAGTGGCCATCGACTTCCGCGCGGCGCTGGCGCAATACCCGACCCTCGCGCCCGTCACCGCTGAGGATCTCGCCCTTTACACCCAGACTGTGCTGCAGGGTGGCTACGTGTTGTCCAAGGCGCGGGGTGACCGCGCGCCTCTGCTGAAAGCGCTCACGCATCTCAAGCGCTACATTGCGCTGTTGTTCAAGATACCACTGAAGAAGGAAAAAGACATGGCCCGACCCGACGGTAGCTTCATCTGGTACGAATTGATGACCACGGATTCCACCGCAGCCGCCAGGTTCTATGGCGCAGTCATCGGCTGGAAGATCACCGAGCAGCCCGCTGCCAACGGCGGCCAGGACTATCGCATGATCGTGCGCAGCGACGGCGGTAACGCCGGTGGTGTGCTCAAGCTCACGCCCGAGATGCAGCAGAACGGCGCACGCCCGATCTGGCTTGCCTATCTGCATGTGGAGAATGTGGATATCGCGATCAAGGCCATCGAAGCTGATGGTGGCAAAATGTTGATGCCAAAAATGTCGCTGCCGGTCGGCGAGATTGCGATGGTCGCGGACCCGATGGGTACCCCGTTCTACCTGATGAATCCGATCCCGCCCCCCGGCATCCCTGACGCCGAGAGCGAAGTGTTCGATCCCAAGGCCTCGCAGCGCGTGCGCTGGAATGAGCTGCTGAGTTCGGATCTCGCGCGTGCGAAAAATTTTTATGGAAAGCATTTCGGTTTCGAGTTCAACGAATCCATGCCAATGGGTGAGATGGGTGACTACTGCTTCATCGACCACGGTGGTGTTCGTCTCGGCGCGATCATGCAGAAGCCTGCCAACGTTCCGGTCGGCATCTGGAATCTGTATTTCGGCGTGGATTCCGTGGAAGCCGCGAAGCGGGCAATCGAATCCGGTGGCGGCAAAATACTGATGGGCCCGGTGGAAGTGCCGGGTGGCGACTGGATCGTCAATGCGCTCGATCCGGAGGGTGCGCCATTCGGTATCGTCGGTCCGAAAAGCGAGTAACGGCAAGGAGAATCACATGACGACTCCCGTTTCCAAGGTCACGATCTGTCTCTGGTACGACCACGATGCCGAGGAGGCTGCGAATTTCTATGCAAAGACATTCCCGGACAGCGGCGTGCGCGCCGTGCACAAAGCCCCCGGCGACTATCCGGACGGCAAGCAGGGCGACACGCTCGTCGTCGATTTCACGGTTCTCGGCACGCCGTGCATCGGGCTCAACGGTGGTCCTGCCTTCAAGCACAACGAAGCGTTCTCGTTACAGATCGCGACACAGGACCAAGCCGAGACTGACCGCTACTGGAATGCGATCGTCGGCAACGGTGGCCAGGAGAGCGAGTGTGGCTGGTGCAAGGACAAGTGGGGTCTGTCGTGGCAGATCACGCCGGTCGTGCTGACGCAGGCGATGGCGAATCCGGACAAGAAAGTAGCTAAGCGTGCTTTCGACGCGATGATGAGGATGCGGAAGATCGACGTCGCGGCGATCGAGAAGGCAGTCCGAGGTTGACTGGCCCCTTGAAGCGTGGCGGCCGGCGCCGTGGGAGCAGGGACGAACTCACCCGGCAGGGTAACTCACAAGGTTGCGACGCCAGCACCAACGAGGGCGTTACCGGATGCCGGGATGCGGTTCGCTCGGCAATTTTGGCGGCTGGTCAGGGCATCGTACATCAGCAAGCGCTCCTGGGCGGATATGGTGATCCTCACGGGCAACGTCGCGCTCGGGTCGATGGGCCTCAAGACGTGCCGATCGGGTGGTCGGCTCGAATGCAGTGTTGCGCGCACTGGCAGTGGCCTGTGGCAGCTCGCATGCGCAGGAGAATTTCGTGATGGACTTCGTCGCGGCTTGGATGAAGGTGATGAACCTGACAGGTTCGAATTGCGTTGAATCACCTCTGCCAGTCAGACGGCCGCAGGGCGATCGGCGGCCCGGGTACCTTCACCGGTGGCCTCGGGTTGGCCTCCCAGTCGCTGCGGGCGAATATTGTGGGCACCGTCTGGCCTATACTGCGCAGCCATGAACATCCTCGCCAAGCTTGTTCCGCGTGAAAATCGTTTCTTCGAGCTGTTCAATCAGCACGCGAGCCTGATTGCGGAGGCCGGTGGCGTACTCGCCAGCTTGCTGCGCGACTACGACAACGCGGCTGCGCGGCCCGGACGCATCGAGCGCATCATCGATCTCGAGCACGATGCCGATCGCATTACGCACGAAACCGTCGCGCTGCTGCAGACCATTTTCGTCACTCCGCTCGATCGCGACGACATCCATCGCCTGATCTCGCGCATGGACGATGTGCTCGACCTGATGCAGGACGTCGCAGAATCCCTGACGCTTTACGACGTGCGGCAGGTCACCGAGCCGGCAGTCGAGCTTGCTTCACAGCTACAGACCTGCTGCCAGCGCATGCAGTCTGCCGTGGCGTTGTTGAGCAACATGCGCAACGCGCCTGAAGCAATGAAGCTGTGCCGGGAGATCGACAATCTGGAGTCGCAGGCGGATCACGTGATGCGCGATGCCATTTCCAAACTGTTCCGCGACGAGCCTGACATCCGGCAGTTGATCAAGCTCAAGGCCATCTACGAACTGCTCGAAGCGGCGACGGACAGGTGCCAGGACGTCGCGAACCTCATCGAGAATATCACTCTGCAGAACGCCTGATCGTGTTCTCCGATCCCGTGGTGATGACGCTCTGGTTTCTCGTGGCCCTGGCGCTGGTGTTCGACTTCCTGAACGGCTTCCACGACGCCGCAAATTCGATCGCGACCGTCGTCTCCACGCGCGTGCTGAAGCCCTACCAGGCCGTGATCTGGGCGGCGTTCTTCAATTTCCTGGCGATGTACGTATTCGAGCACAAGGTTGCGGCGACCATCGGCAAGGGCATCATCGATCCGTTGTTCGTCGATGACGCGGTGATCTGCGGCGCGCTGTGTGGTGCGATCGCCTGGAACCTGATCACGTGGTACTTCGGCATTCCATCGAGTTCGTCGCATGCATTGATTGGCGGGTTGATCGGTGCGGCAATGGCCAAGGCCGGTGCTGCGCCGTTGCTCGCACCGGGTATCATCAAGACGGCGATCTTCATCGTCGTCTCGCCGATGCTGGGATTGGTGCTGGGCGGACTGCTGATGCTCGCCATCAGCTGGGCGTGTTTCCGGATCGCGCCAATTCGGCTCGATCGCTGGTTCAGACGTGCGCAACTCGTCTCGAGTGCGCTCTACAGTCTCGGCCACGGGTCCAACGACGCACAGAAGACCATGGGCATCATCTGGATGCTCCTCATGGCCCGGGGCCTGGCGACCCCGGATCATCTACCGAACTGGGTGATCGTGAGTTGCTACAGCGCCATCGCCATCGGCACGATGTCGGGTGGCTGGCGGATCATCAAGACCATGGGGCAGAAGCTGACGCCGCTCACGCCGGCAAGCGGATCGGCTGCGTCCGCGGGTGGCGCGCTCACGCTGTTCCTCGCATCCGGCTACGGCATACCCGTCTCGACGACGCATACCATCACGGGCGCGATCCTGGGCGCGGGCGCGGTGCAGAACCCCTCGCGCACGCGTTGGGATCTTGCGACCACGCTGGTCTATGCGTGGATCGTGACGATGCCGGCTGCAGCACTAATGGCTGCGCTGACTTACTGGGCCTGCCGCCACATCATTTAGCGCTCGCGCTCATTCCAGCGGCGCGTTGCTCGACGCCTGTTCGACCGGCTTGCCCAGCAACCGATCCAGCTGCCGACTCACGAACTGCGGCGACTTCGTCAATCGCATGAGTGACCTTGGTCTCGACAACCGGAGCAGATGCACTGACGTAGTGCGTGGAGTTCGTGACGCGGCGAACCGCGGTTTCGGAAATGCGCATCGCTCAGGAGCCTCGTGCAGGTACAGGTGCAACGGGCGCGGTGGTCAGGGCTTCGCGCACGACGTGCCATCGAGCACGCTCTGTGTCGACTCGATGACCACGTGAGCGCCGGCTTGCAGGCCGCTGACGATTTCCACCGAGCAGGGGACGCGACGCCCGGTCCTGACTTCGACGCGCTTGACCTCCGCGCGCTCAGGGTGTCGGATGTCTTGGACGTCACCTGCACCAATTCGTTCGCCATTGCGGTGCGGACGGCTTCGATCTGGATGCCATCAGCCGGCTGGTGGCAATCGCGGTGACGACATTGACCTGCGGGGGGCGCCCCCTCACCAGAACCGCGCCGTCCGCGATTGGAACAGCCGGCGCACAGCAGCACCAACGCCAGAACGACCGAACCTCGGGTTTGCATGTCTCATGCTGCCGGCGTGCCAGACTCCACGCATGAGGCTTATGGTTTTACTTTGGGGTGTCCCGGCCCTCGTTGGTTTGGGGTTCGCGAGTTTTGGGGGCTGGCTCCTGACGCTACCGGGCGCTGCAGGGAGTCATGCCGTTTCGACAATCGGCGAAGAGGAGTCGCGTGCCACCCTGACAGCACTACGGCCACTGGATGGCCATCGCCCGCTGGTGGCAATCGTTGGTGGCAACAACGGTACGCAGACCGAAACCAGCGACTATCTGGTGCCGTACGGCATTCTCAAGCGAGCCGATGTCGCCGACGTCGTTGCGCTTGCAACTTCCGAGGGACCGGTGAAGCTGTATCCCGCGCTCAATGTGCTACCGCAGGACACGGTTGTGAGGTTCGACGAATACCATCCGCAGGGCGCTGATTATGTGATCGTGCCGGCGATGAGTCGTGACAACGATCCAGAGGTGTTGCGCTGGTTGCAGCAGCAGGCGGCGAAAGGCGCGATCATCATCGGGATCTGCGCGGGGGCAAAGGTGGTCGCGGCCGCCGGCTTGCTCGAGAACAAGCGTGCGACTACGCACTGGTACTACGTGAAGCAACTGCGTGAGCGGTATCCGTCAATCCACTACGTAGCTGACCGGCGCTTCGTCAGCGATGGACGCATCGTCACAACGACCGGCATTACGGCGTCGATTCCGACGATGCTCACGCTGATCGAGGCGATTGCCGGGCGCGACAAGGCGGCGTCGGTTGCGCGCGAGCTCGGCGGCGAGAGCTGGGATGCGCGCCATAGCAGCGCCGCCTTCGCGTTCACCCGGCCGTTCGCACTCACCCTGCTTATGAACAAGCACGCGTCGTGGCGGCACGAGAAGCTCGGCATCGAGATCGACAATGGTGTCGACGAAGTGTCGCTCGCCCTGGTGACCGACGCGTGGTCGCGCACCTATCGTTCGCGCGCGCTCACCATCGGCAGATCGCCCGGCACCATCGAAACCCGCAGTGGCCTGAAGATCCTGCCGGATTTCTTCTCTGGAGAAGCCTTGCCGGAGCAGCGTTTGCCTGCCATCGGCGCGGCGGCGCCGGCACTCGCGCTGGATGCAGCCCTCACCGCCATCGAGACACGCTACGGCGAAGCCACCGCCAAGCTCGTTGCCATGCAGCTCGAGTATCCGCGCGACTGAGCGACGCTCAGTAGTCGCCTTCCGCGCGCTCCTTCGCCTGGATCTCCTGTTCGCGGACCTTCACGCGGTCGATCACGTCCTGCGACGGCTGCCCCAGGCGCTTGTTGCGACGGAAGGACATCAGGCCGCCGAGCACAACGGCGAGTACGATGACGAGCGCGATGATGAACTTGATCATCCCCGCATCGTAATCACGCGCGACGCAGGCGTCACGTCAGTTGCAGTCGCGACCGACAGACCAGCGCTGCGAGCATCGCCGCCGCGGCCGCCGCGGCCGCGGCGCACAGCAGTGTCGGTGCAGCGCCCAGGCCAGGCCCATCCAGTGAAATCCCGCCCCAACGGCCACCGCGCCGGTCGTCTGGCCGAGCAATCCGGCAAAAACCTGTCTGCGAGCCGCCCGGCCCGCGGCTCGGTGACCGCGGCGGCAATGGGCCACGCCGACGCCATCAGCAAGCGCCGGTGTGCCGATCGTGAGAACGCTCAATGCACCGGATGGATGGTCCGGCTTGTGACCCTGCCTTGGTGTATCTGGCAATGCCTTCGAGCCAACCATCAGCGCGTTGTAACCGATGCCGCGATCTCCGAGTGCTGCGAATGGCAGCAGCAACGCGGTGTGTCGAGCACTGCCATGGCCATCGCGCACCAGATGGCGATCGTCGACCAGTAGGGGCGGGGTGTGGCGAGGCCGTGCAATCTGGGCATACTAGGCCATGCAGGCAGAATTCTGGCACGAACGCTGGGCCACCGGGCAGACTGGTTTTCACGAGGCCGCAGCCAATCCCTTGCTGACGACGCACGCCTCCGCGCTCGCCTTGCCCCGTGGTGCGCGCGTGTTCCTGCCCCTGTGCGGCAAGACGCTCGATATCGACTGGCTGCTTGGAGAGGGTCATCGCGTCGTAGGTGCGGAGCTCAGCGCGATTGCAGTTGGCGAAGTGTTTGCGCGTCTGAAGCGCGAGGCGACAATCGACCAGGCGGGCGCAATGCAGAAGCGCAGTGCGCCGGGGCTCGATGTATTCGTCGGCGATTTCTTCGCGTTGACCGCCGACTCGCTCGGTGTCGTGGATGCGGTTTACGATCGCGCAGCCCTCATCGCATTGCCCTCTGAAATGCGGCGCTGCTACGCAGCGCATCTCACCCGCATCACGCGCGGCGCACCGCAGTTGCTCGTCGCGTTGGAGTACGACCAGCAGGCCGTCGCTGGCCCGCCATTCTCGGTCGAGGCGGACGAGGTGCGCGCACTCTATGGCGATCGCAAGCCGCGCTCGCTCGCGCGCCATACGCTGGCCGGTGGTCTCAAAGGCAAGGTGGATGCGACGGAGCAGGTCTGGCTGCTGGCGTCATCTCCGGAATGTGGATCTTCGGCAACTGCGATGTCGCGAACGACGCGTGCATGAAAACGCTGCGCACCGGCAGTTTCTACACGGCGCTGGCGGGCGTGGCGCGTTTCGCCCGCACCAGGGGCGAGGCAGGTGTCGGGAACATCTCCGGCATTGGGCCGCGACACGAGTTACGGCGGAGGCAAACCTGCGAGATAACGCGCGTGCTGATCCGGAGCCGCATGTTGTAGGCTGGCGCAATGAAGTCCGACGACGGCGCCCCGGTATTCCGCAGTGCATTCTCCGATCGACAGGCCATCGCGCGCTACACCGAAGGCTTGCAGCGCTACGTACCCGGTTTCGAATCGCTGTTTCGCATGGCCGGAGTCCTGCTCGCTGAGCGCGCCGCGTGGGATGCGACGGTGCTGGTCCTCGGTGTGGGCGGTGGCCTGGAGCTCAAGGCGCTGGCGGACATGCAGTCGGGTTGGCGCTTCGTCGGCGTGGATCCCGCCATGGAAATGCTGAAGCTCGCCGAGCGCACGCTGGGCCCGCAGCTTCCCCGCGTACAACTCGTCAAGGGTCGGTTCGAGTCTGCACCGCAGGGACCTTTCGACGCGGCAGCGTGTCTCTTGTCGCTGCATTTTCTCGCGCCAGATGATCGACGTCGTACGCTCATCGACCTGCGTGATCGACTCAAACCCGGTGCGCCACTTGTCGTGGCACATGGCAGTTACCCGCAAGGAATCAGCGAGCGCGCACGCTGGCTGACACGCTATGCCGCGTATGCCGTGGCGGCGGGTGCCGACGCAAAGGAAGCCGAGCGGACTCGCGCTGCCGTCGATGCGCATGTGCCGATGCTCACACCGGAGCAGGATGAGACGATCCTGCAAGAAGCGGGATTCAAGGAAGTGACGCTGTTTTTTGCGGCGTTCACGTGGCGCGGCTGGGTCTCCTACGCCTGAGCCGTGCCGACGCGCGAGCGGGAAACGGCGCAGGCATATTCCGCGTTGGCGGTCTCCCGCGGGTTGATGGGCGGGGCAAGTGATCAACGAGGTACGCGCCACGCAACACGAAGTGCCTGTGCTGCTGACCGACAACTAACGCATACTCGTGGGCAATTCGCTCGTATTGTGCTGGATGGCGTATCGTGAATTGAAATGGTAACCGCAATTCTTCTGCTTGCTGCGGGGGCGCTGGTCGCAACGATCTGGTTCGTGCTCTCGGTGCGCAGTCGTACGCCACATGTCGATCTCGAGTTCGATACGCTGCCGTCCTTGCGGGATGACCTGAGAACGCTCGCTGGACTCACCAAAGGCGCCACCTACCAAGGCAACGCCGCGACGGTATTGCAGAACGGCGCGCTCTTTCCTGCGATGGAAGAAGACATGCGCGCCGCAAGGCACACGATACATCTCGAGACATTCGTTTGGACGGCGGGCGAGATCGAGCAGCGCTTCGTGAATCTGCTGGTGGATAAGGCGCGCGCCGGGGTGAAGGTGCGGGTTATGCTGGATGCACTCGGCGCGTCCAGTGCGGACGAGCAGCAGATCGATCGACTGTGCAAGAATGGCGTACAACTCGCGCACTACTGCAAACCACGCTGGTGGAATCTGCAGCGCTTCAATCATCGCACTCACCGCAAGTTGCTCATCGTCGATGGCGAAACTGGTTACACGTTCGGGCACGGCATCGCGGATCAGTGGCTAGGCGACGGCCAGGACGAGCAGCACTGGCGCGACACCGCTGTGCGTGTGACCGGGCCGGTGGTCCAGGGGCTGCAGTCAGTGTTCGTCGAGAACTGGATCGAGGAGACGCATTGCGTGCCATCCGGTGCGGGATGTTTCCCTCCACTCGAGCGGCAAGGCGATGTCGAAGCGCACGTGGTCAGCAGTTCCTCCGGCGACGCGGTGTCGTCCGTGGCGCTGCTCTACACGGTGGCGATCGCCTGCGCGCGCCACGAAATCATAATCCAGAATCCATACTTCGCGCCGGATGATGGTGTCTGCAAGTTGCTCGCGATGATGGTGCGTCGGGGTGTGGCGGTGCATCTGATGGTCCCAGGCGCGCACACCGACAGTCCATTCGTGCGCCGCGCAGGCTGCGCGCTGTATGGCGACTTGCTGCGTGCGGGCGTTCGGCTATACGAGTTCCAGCCGACGCTGATTCATCAGAAGATCGTCATCATCGATGGCGTGTGGTCGCACGTCGGCTCCACCAACTTCGACTCGCGTTCGCTCGCGCTCAACGAGGAGGTCGGAATAGGGCTGCGTGGGGAGGAGATTGCCGCGCAACTGCGCAGCGCTTACGAGGACGATCTGCGCCGCAGTCGCGAGGTGACACTGGAGGAATGGAATCGCCGGCCGTGGTTCTCGCGCCTGATCGACCTCGCTGTCTACCAGGTGCACGGCCAGCTCTGACTTCGCTTTGCCAATTGGCATGCCACAGCTCCAGTATGCCCCCGGCCCAGGTGAGTCCCATCGAGCGAGCCCATCATGTCGTTTATGGGCGTCGGAGTTTTGATCCTTGGTCAAGAGCGACAAGTCATAAAACTGATGGCGGGCAATTTGCTGAGGAAGAACATCCTGATAGGCGCCGTCGGGCTGTTCGGCACTCACATCAGCATCCACTGACGTGGCATGATGGTGCCGCATGCAGCGCAGGCGCCATTTCATCGCAGCATTGCTCGCCGCGACAGCGAGCATCTCCGCGTTTGCGCAGGAGACGCAGCCACCTGCGGCATCTCCAGCAACGCCGCCCACCGCAACGACACCGGTCGTGCTGCACACCAATCTTGGCGACATTCGCGTAGCGCTCGAGGCCGAGCGCGCACCGCTCACGACGAAAAACTTCCTGCGTTACGTCGATGCGAAGCGCTTCGACAACATCACATTCTATCGCGCCGTGAAGATTGGCGAGGAAGGCAAGTACGGCCTGGTGCAGGGTGGACTCAAGGGCGATCCCCAGCTCTCCTATCCGCCCATCTCGCACGAGTCACCCGCGAGCACCGGTCTGAGTCATGTGGATGGCGCGATCTCGATGGCGCGCCTGGACCCAGGAACCGCGACCGCCGACTTTTTCTTGATCGTCGGGGATCTCGTGTCGCTCGATGGCAAGCCCGATGGGGATCCAGGCTATGCGGTGTTCGGTCGAGTCACCGAAGGCATGGAGATTGTGCGGACGATTCTAGGCCTGCCGC
>JBDSRN010000041.1:0-5972 GCA_039929265.1 Steroidobacteraceae bacterium
GGCAGGCCGAGGTCCACGATCGCGACGTCGATCGGATATTCCAGGCCCGCGAACTCGCCTTCCGCGCCATCGGCAGCCTCATCGACGGTGAATCCGGCACCAGCGAGACTGTCGCGCAGACCGGTGCGCAACGCCGCTTCATCTTCGACGATCAGGATTCGCATTGGTTACATCATCTGACCGGACGCAGCGTCGACGCGCACGGTCCAGACGCGACCCTGCTCCGAGACCAGGCGCAGTACATACACGCGCCGACCGTTGTCTTCACCGACCGTGGCGCGCACGACCTTGGCGCCGTACTGCTGTTCCACCATCTGGATCGCCTGATCGAGCGAGACCCCCGCGTGGGCTTCGATATGCGCACCGGCCAAGCGGTCGAACCCGGCTCCGCCGGAAGCGAACACATTGCTGACACGCACGCCCAGCGTTGCCATCGCAATCACAGCGACGAAGAGGTTGGTGATGTTCGGCTTGGGCATCCGCCTATCCTAGTTCGTGATGCGCCCGGTTCCAAAAGGAAGTTGCGGGCAGCAGCACGCTGCCCGCAACCGACATCCGCCCTTCAAAAACCCGCGGGGTGAACATTGACCCGGATGCGAATCCGGTTACCCGGATCGTAAGGCATCTGAGTCGTGTACCGGCGGCCGTTGTACACGTAACTCACGCGGTAACCTTCGATACGTTCCTCGACGCGATCCTCGTAATGCGTCTGGCAACGTTCCACGTCGCGACGAATGGGCTCGTCGTAGTAGTCGTCACGCTGACCGCGGCTCGCCGCAGTCTGGCTGCCCACCGCGGCACCGAGCACCGCACCTGCAACCGTGGCAGCCCTTCGGCCATCGCCATGACCGAACTGGTTGCCGACCACCGCGCCGAGCAGGCCACCGACCAGCGTGGCGCCGGCGGAGCTGGATTGACGCGGGCTCGATTGACGGTAGCCGCCCGACTCATAACGCTCCTCGTTCCAGCACTGCTGGGTCGGGACCGAGACGCGCATGCGGTTCACGATGGGATCGACATCCACGACGCGTGCGTAGTCGTAGCCGCGGTCGAAGTTGCGATCGTTGTGGCGGTTGAAATCGTGGGGACCGGCGGCAAGCGCGCTCTGCCCTACCACGGCCATTGCCGACACCACCACACCCTTCACCAGCTTGCTGAACATGACCTTCTCCTCGCCGCATCCGGACGCCGCGCGCCCGCGCAGCAGTTTTTCCGAATGTGGGAGCGAGGTTAGACCGGTGACGATGAATCCGGCCTGAATGCCCCGTTCAGCCGGGAGTCAGCTTTTTCACTTCATTCCAGAGTCCGTCCCAGCCCGACGGCGAGAGACTCTCAAGCGCGATGCCGCGTTGCACGGCGAGCGTTTCCATCGCACGAAAGCGCAACTCGAATTTGCGGTTGGCAGCGCGCAGGCTCGCCTCCGCATCAATTCCGAGATGCCTCGCCCAACTCGTCGTGGCGTGCAGCAGGTCGCCCAACTCCTCGTCGATGGCCAGCGCATTGCCGCTGGCGATCGCTGCATCGAGCTCGGCGAGCTCCTCGTTGACCTTTTCGCGCGCTTGCGATGCGTGGCTCCAGTCGAAACCCGGTCGCGCTGCGCGCCGCCCGAGTTTCGCCGCTCGCGACAGCGCGGGCAACGCCATCGGCACGTCCGCGAGCAGGCTGTCGGCGCCCTTCGCGGCGCGCTCCACTGCCTTGAGGGATTCCCACGACTGGCTCTGCCCTTGCGCAGAGTCAATAAACGCGGCGGCACCGAAAACGTGCGGATGCCGGCGCAGCAATTTGTCGACGATGCGGGCGGCGACCGCGTCGAAATCGAACTGCCCCGCCTCCTGCGCTATACGCGCGAGAAACACGACCTGGAACAACAGGTCACCGAGCTCGTCACAAAGCTGCGCAGTGTCGCCCTGCTCGATCGCATCGAGGACCTCGTACGCTTCCTCCAGCGTGTGCGGGGCGATGGTCGCGAACGTTTGCTCGCGATCCCAAGGGCACCCGCCTTGCGGATCACGCAATTGAGCCATGATCTGCAGCAGTTGCTCGAGCGCAGGGGAACTCACGCCGCGTCGGCCTCGCCGCACACGACTTGGTACAGGTTGATCAACATACCGGCTGTCGCGCCCCAGACTGCGCGATTCTGGAACGGGATCTCGTGAAGTTCGATGGCCCGCCCGCGCACGCTGCCCTTGCGAAAGCCGTGATTGACCGGATCGAACAGATGCGACACGGGAACCTCGAAGGAGTCTGCGACTTCGCCGGGGTCATATTTCAGCGTGAAACCGGGACGCACCAGCGCGACCACCGGCGTGACGCGATAGCCCGTGAACACGAGATGATCCGGCAGGTAGCCCACCACGGTGCAGTGCTCTGATGGCAGCCCGATCTCCTCCCAGGCCTCGCGCTGTGCCGCCGCGGCGGGGTCGGCATCGGTGTCCTCGATACGACCGCCGGGGAAGGCGATCTGTCCGGCGTGACGGCGCATGCCTGTTGCCCGCACGGTGAGCAGGACCGTACATCCCGATTCGCGCTCGATGATGGGCACCAGCACCGCGGCGGGAACCGCAGTGTCCGGATACATCTCGCGGAACATCGCGTCGTACTTCGAGCTGACGCCCGCAATGCGCGAGTGCGCGGCGTCGTGAGATGGCTTCGTCCCGGCGAGCCGATCGAGAATCCGCCCCCGCCAGTTGATACATGTCATGCGCCGCCGCTGGTGCCGCCCTTGATGCCGCCCTTCGTCAGCTCAGCGGGATCGAGCAACTTGCGCAATTCGTCGCGCGACAGGTCCGTGAGCTCCTCTGCCATTTCCAGAATCGGCTTGCCCTCGGCGTAAGCCTTTTTGGCGATCGCTGCGCCCTTGTCGTAACCGATCACCGAGTTCAGCGCCGTGACCAGGATGGGATTGCGATCGAGCGCCTCGGCGAGCCGCGCATTGTTGACGGTGAAACCGGCGATCGCGGTATCCGCTAACAGACGCACGACGTTCGCCAGCAGGCGAATGCTCTCGTGCAGGTTGTAGCCGATGACGGGCAACATCACGTTCAGCTGGAAATTGCCTGACTGGCCCGCAATAGTGATCGTGGCGTCATTGCCGATGACCTGTGCCGCGACCATCGCGGCCGCTTCCGGAATCACCGGATTCACCTTACCCGGCATGATGCTGCTGCCCGGCTGCAGCGCGGGCAGTGCAATTTCACCCAGACCCGCGAGGGGTCCGCTGTTCATCCAGCGCAGATCGTTGGCGATCTTGAGCAGGCTGACGGCAATGGTCTTGAGCTGGCCCGAGAGCTCAACTGCCGCGTCCTGCGTCGACATCGACTCGAAATAGTTGGGGCTGGGCTTGAACGCAATGCCGGTTCGCTGCGCGAGGTCCTTGCAGAACACAACACTGAAATCCGGGTGCGCGTTGATACCCGTGCCCACTGCTGTACCGCCCTGCGCGAGTGCGAACAGTCGCTGCTCGACACCCGTGAGTCGCGCCTTGCCGTTCTCGATCTGCGTGCGCCAGGCGGACAGTTCCTGACCGAGCGTGACCGGCATGGCATCCATCAGATGCGTGCGTCCGGTCTTCACGACGGCGCCGACTTCCTGCTCCTTGCGCTGCAAGGTTTGCACGAGATGCGCCAATGCGGGCTGTAGCTGTTCGCGCAGCAGCAGCGCCGCGCTGACGTGGATTGCTGTGGGAATCACGTCGTTGCTGCTCTGGCCCATGTTCACGTGATCGTTGGGATGCACGGGCTTGCCGAGCAACTTGCTCGCGAGGTGCGAAATGACCTCGTTGGCGTTCATGTTGGTGCTGGTGCCGGAGCCGGTCTGGAAGACATCGATCGGGAACTGCGCATCGTGCGTGCCGGCCACCACGCGCTCGGACGCCTCGATGATGGCGTCGGCCACCGGCTTTTCCAGCAGCCCGAGCGCTGCGTTCGCGGCAGCTGCCGCCTGCTTGATCAGAGCGACGGCGCGGATAAAACCGCGTGGCATCGGGTAGCCGCTGATCGGAAAATTCTGGACGGCGCGCTGCGTCTGCGCGCCCCAAAATGCGTCTTGCGGCACCTTGAGCTCACCCATGCTGTCGCGCTCGGTGCGGAAGGAAGTCGAATTCATGCGCTGCTGCTCCGAATCAAATGCCTTGCGTTATCATGCACAGTCTACCATTTGCGACTTGAACCAAGCATGGATCCCAGCACTCTCAACGCCCTTTCGCCCATCGATGGCCGTTATCGCGCGGTCACAGAATCTCTCGCGGGCCTGTTGTCCGAAGCTGCGCTCATACGCGAGCGTATTCGCGTCGAAGCACTGTGGCTGCTGCACATGTCGCAGCATCTGCCCTCCCTGCTGCACGAGCCGTGGTCAGCCAGCGCCCTCGCGCGCATCGAAGCACTCGCGGCTTCGCCGGATACCGATGCGCCCGAGCAGGTCAAGCGCATCGAGCAACGCATCAACCACGATGTGAAGGCCGTCGAGTACTACGTTCGCGAACAGCTGCAAGCCAGTGGCGCAACGCCCGCGCAGCTCGAGCTCGTGCATTTCGGCTGTACGTCCGAAGACATCAACAACCTCAGCTACGCCCGTCTGCTGCGGCGGGCACGCACCGCAGTGCTCGTGCCATCGATCAGCGCCATCGTGCACGCGCTCGGCGAGGCTGCAGCGCGCTACGCAGAGCTCGCGATGCTGTCGCGCACGCACGGTCAGCCTGCCACCCCGACGACCCTCGGCAAGGAATTCGCCAACGTGCGTGCGCGCCTCGCGCGCGCGTTGCAGCGTCTGGAGCGGGTGGAAATCCTCGGTAAATGGAACGGCGCAGTCGGCAACTTCAATGCACATCTCGTCGCGGTACCTGGTGCGCACTGGCTGGAGATCAGCCGCAGCTTCGTGCTCTCTTGCGAGCTCGCGTACAACAGCCACACGACGCAGATCGAGCCGCACGACTGGATCGGCGAGTACTGCGATGCCTGCGCGGCCGCGAACGTCATCGCGATCGACATGAGTCGCGACATCTGGGGCTATATCAGCATCGGCTACCTGCGCCAGCGCGCAGTGGCGGGCGAAGTCGGCTCCTCGACGATGCCGCACAAGGTCAATCCCATCGACTTCGAGAATGCCGAGGGCAACTTCGGCGTCGCCAACGCGCTGCTGCGGCACTTCGCGGAGAAGCTGCCGGTCTCGCGCTGGCAGCGCGATCTCACCGACTCGACCGTATTACGCAACCTCGGCGTCGCGCTCGGCCATGGCGCGATCGGCTGGTGCTCACTGCAGCGGGGCCTCGGCAAGATCGAGGCCGATGCAGTGGTCATCGGCGAGGAATTGCAGGGGGCGTGGGAAGTGCTCGGTGAAGCCGTGCAAACGGTGCTGCGCGCAGCGGGTGTGCCCGATGGCTATGAACTCCTCAAGGAATTCACCCGGGGCCGCCGCATCGATCGCGCGCTCCTCGCCGGACTGATAGAGACCCTGCCACTGGCCCAGGCGGAAAAACAGCGCCTCGCAGCCCTTACCCCGTCCGACTACGTCGGGCTCGCGGCGCGCCTCGCGCGCAGCTGATGTCGCCAATCCACGGCGACTTGGGGTGCGCCGCGTCGCGTTGCAGGGCAAACCGCCCTTTTCCCCTGCAAAACGTGACCTGATCGACGCTACCCGTCGACCAGGCGGCCATAAGATCGGCCCGATGGCAGGGGAAAAGCGCACTTCCATTCGAACACGGGCCACCCAGCCGGTTCCGATGCCCGTGCTCGGTCCGGCCCCGGCGCCCAGGGGCGAGGCTGTCAAGGTCCTCACCTCCCTCGAGGAAGTCCGCGCAGTCACCAATCGCGCCGCCGGCAACGCGCAGCGCCTGATGTCCATCTACACCCCGGATCTCGAGCCCGATCTGTACGACCAGACGCCGTTCCTCGAGATCATCAAACACTTCGTGCTCGGCCGCAGCTTTGCCAAAGTGCGCGTGCTGCTCATCGAGCACTCGCGTCTCATCAGCAGCA
>JBDSRN010000042.1:0-16186 GCA_039929265.1 Steroidobacteraceae bacterium
CGGCCGCACCGCGCGCGCGGGCGCCGAGGGGGATGCGATCAGCTTCGGTTGCGAGGAATACGCGATCGCGCTGCCGGAGATCGAGGATTACATCGGGCACAAGATTCCAGCGGCCCCCGTGGCGCGCGAGCTGCTCGCGGCCGACGCGATCTTCCCGCCGCGCATCAGCCGCTACGATCGCCCGGACGGCCCGCGTGGTCGTCCCGGCGGCGGTGGAAATGGTCGACCGCCGAATCGCGGCAGGCCGCCGCAACGTCGTTCGGGCGGCGGACGGCGCTAGAGCAGTTCGTTCACCGCATCCACCGCGGTAAACTCATCCTGCTCGCGCGGCGGTGCCATCGAATCCGGGCGCCGCACTGCACGCAGAAATGCGATATCCGCAGCGAGCGCGCTGCGCAATACCGCGAGATTGTCGTCCACAAACAGCGTGCGGCGCGGATCGAACTCCTCCACCTTGCGCAGCGCGGACCAGTAGCGCGCATCTTCCTTCGGCATGCCGAACTCGTGGGAGGTGAACACCGCGTCGAAGTGATCGCATACCTGTGTGCGCTCGTGCTTCAGCGCCAGCACCTTCGGATGCGAGCTCGTCAGCATCACGACGCGCTTGCCCCGCTCGCGCAGCTCGCGCAGGAACTCCTGCGCACCCGGTAACCAGCGCACACGCTCGCGATGCGACTGCTTGATCGCCATGACATCCAGCTGCAGCGTGCGTGACCAGTAGTCGACACAGTACCAGTCGATGGTGCCCTCGCAGGCGCGGAACATCGGCGCGATCTCGGCACGCGCCTCGACCGCCTCCAGCCCGTGCGCATCGCCATAGTGCTGCGGGATGACCTCGTGCCAGAAGTAGCTGTCGAACGCGAGATCGAGCAGCGTTCCGTCCAGATCGAGCAGTACCGTGTCGATCGCATTCCAGTCGAGTAGGTTTTTCATGTGCGCGCGTATCATACGTGCCGATGTTCGACCTGATCGACCTGCACACCCACAGCCTGCATTCCGACGGGCTGCTGAGTCCGACCGCCCTGGTCGCGCTCGCGGCGACGCGTGGGCTCAAGGTGCTGGCCCTCACCGATCACGACAGCATCGCGGGCTGCGCCGAAGCGCACGCGGCGTGCAGTGCCGCGGGAATCGGCTTCGTTTCGGGCGTAGAGCTCACGGCAGGCTGGCCGATGCGCGGCGGCGGCACCATCGAGATCCACGTAGTGGGGCTGGGCATCGATCTCGAACATCCTGCTCTGGTCACGCACCTGTCCGCCCAGGCACAGCGGCGCGCAATGCGGGTTGCGTCGATCGGCGCGAAGCTCGCGCGGGAACGTGACTTCGCCGGCTGGGACCCGGCGACCGAGCTGCTCGCACAACCCATGACGCCCACGCGCATGCATATCGCGCGGGCGCTTGTCGCGCGCGGCCTCGCCAGGGATCCGCAACACGCATTCGACCGCTGGCTGTCGCGTGGCAAGCCGGGCTACACGACATCGCAATGGCCGGAGGTGGCGGCCACCGTACGGCTCATCGGCGAATGCCGCGGGCACTCCGCGCTCGCGCATGCGCACCGCTACAAGTTGTCCCACTGCGCCCTGCACGAACTGGTCGCCGCGTTTGCGGCAGCGGGCGGCAACGCGCTGGAAGTGAGCCTGCCAGGCATGTCGCAGAACGAGACCGCGCGTATCGGCGCGCTGGCGCGCAGCTTCGGGCTCGCAGGCTCCGTAGGGTCGGATTTCCACGAACCGGGCCTGCCGTGGCGCCCGCTCGGCCGCTTCGCTAAGCTACCCGACCAGATCGCGCCGCTGCTGGCGCGCTTGTCCCCGCGCTAGCACCCTGCCCCATGACCGACGACACCGAGGACAACGTCGACCGTGAGCTGTTCCGCAACATCGAACGTCTGCGGCAGCTGCGCATCGAACATCGCGACCTCGATGACATCATCTCGCGCCTGACGCTCGACATTCACACGGACGAACTGCAGTTGCGACGCCTGAAGAAACGCAAACTGCTGTTGAAAGATCAGATCCTGCGCCTGGAAAGCCAGGCCATTCCCGATCTGAACGCCTGATCGCGCAATGGAACACAACCGCCTGAAGAGCTTTTTCGAGCACCTGACCTCTCCGACCACCCTGACCGAGTTGCTGCTCATCACTGCTTCGGTGCTGATCTCGCTCGCGCTGGGGCACATCGCACGCAGCTGGTATCGCCGCAGGGGATTCGAGGCGCGGAGTGGGTGGCAGCCACGCGTCGTGGAAGGCAGCGTCATCCTCACCAACAGCTTTATCGCGCTGGTGCTGATCCTGCTGTCGCGCGGACTGGTGGTGGTCATGGATCTCAAGCCATCGCTCACCGACATCGCCCTGCAGATCGCCGCGGCACTGCTGGTGGTGCGCCTGTGCACCTTCCTGCTACGCCTCGTGCTCGGACCCATGTCGTGGTTCGTGCGCTGGGAACTGC
The DNA here is from genome assembly GCA_039929265.1 of Steroidobacteraceae bacterium. GTDB lineage: Bacteria > Pseudomonadota > Gammaproteobacteria > Steroidobacterales > Steroidobacteraceae > ZC4RG30. Next base: position 2,443 of record JBDSRN010000042.1, read on the forward strand.
GCGTGGTCGCGGTGCTGTGGTTCCTGCTGAGTTTCGCCCTGCTCGGCTGGTTCGACGTGATCGAACGCACGCTCGACTCCATCGACCTCATCCCGGGCAAGAACACGTTCAGTTTGTGGGCTTTGCTGAAGAGCATTGTCGTGGTGACCGCGTTCGTGATCGTAAGCAGCCTCGTCTCGCGCGCCATCGAGCGACGCGTGATGAAGATCGAGGCGCTTGCGATGTCGACACGCATCGGCATCTCGAAGTTCACGTATTTCCTGCTGCTGACCGTCGGCGTGATGATCGGTGTGAACTCGACCGGCATCGACCTCACCGCGCTGACCGTGCTCACCGGTGCCGTTGGTCTCGGCCTCGGCTTCGGCCTGCAGTCAATCGTCAGCAATTTCGTCAGCGGTTTCGTACTGCTGCTGGACAAGTCCATCAAGCCGGGCGACGTCATCAGCTTCACCGGCGTTACCGGCACCAGCACCGAGAACTTCGGCTGGGTAGAGGAGCTGCGCGGCCGCTACGTGGTGGTGCGCGATCGCGATGGTGTCGAGACGCTGGTGCCAAACCAGAACCTCATCACCAACTCGGTGATCAACTGGAGCTATTCGGACCGCAAGGTGCGACTCAAGCTGCCCGTGCGCATCAGCTATCAGGACGATCCGGAGCTCGCGTTGTCCGTGCTCGTCGACGCGGCGAACTACAATCCGCGCGTGCTGCAGGAGCCGGTTGCGGTATCGCGTCTGATGCACTTCAGCGATCACGGCATCGACCTGGAGCTGCGCTTCTGGATCGCGGATCCGGAGAACGGCGTGAACAACGTGCGCTCGGACGTGAATCGCGCCATCTGGAAGCTGTTCCAGCACCACAGCATCAAGATCCCCGTCGCGCAGCGCGAGATCCGCATGATCGAGCGCGACAGTCGCAACGATGATTGAGCTGCCCGACAGCGACCTCTCCTTCAGCTACGTGCGCGCCTCCGGGCCGGGCGGGCAGAACGTCAACAAGGTCTCGACCGCAGTGCAGCTGCGCTTCGATCTCGCCAACACGCGGCTACTGGATCCGGCGAGCAAGGCGCGCATGCGCGTGCTGGCGGGGCGCCGGCTCACCAACGAGGGCGCGGTGGTCATCATCGCGCGCACGACCCGCAGCCAGGACCAGAACAGGCGCGAGGCGCTCGTGCGCCTCAGCGAGATGATCGAGGCCGCGCGCATCGCGCCGAAGAAACGCCGAGCCACGCGCCCGACACGCTCCTCGCAGCAGAAGCGGCTGGACACCAAGACGCGCGCACAGCGCACCAAACGCCTGCGCGGCAGGGTCAGCGACGATTGAGGGGCGCTGACCCCTACGATCTGCTCATCGTCGGCGGCGGCATCAACGGCGCCGGCATCGCGCGCGATGCCGCAGGACGTGGCTTCTCGGTCGCACTCATCGAACAGGACGACCTCGCCTCGCACACCTCGTCCGCCAGCACCAAGCTGATCCACGGCGGGCTGCGGTATCTCGAGCATGGCGAGTTCCGCCTGGTGCGCGAGTCGCTCAGCGAGCGCGAACGCCTGCTTGCCATCGCACCCCACCTCATATCTCCCATGCGTTTCCTTCTGCCGCACGTCGAAGGACTGCGCCCGCGCTGGCAGATCCGGATGGGCCTCTGGCTATACGACCACGCGGGGGGGCGCGAGAAACTGCCGGCTTCGTGCGCGGTGCGCATCGCCGGCAGCCCCTGGAGCAGCGGACTGCAACCGCAGCTCGACCGCGGTTTCCTGTATTCGGATTGCTGGGTGGATGATGCGCGACTGGTCGTGCTCAACGCGCTCGATGCGCGCGAACGCGGCGCGGCGATCCACACGCGCCTGAAGGTGCTGGAGGCGAAACCGGAACGTGGGCAATGGACGCTGCACTGTGCGAACACGGACACCAGGCAGCCCGTGCAACTCCAGGGACGTATGCTGATCAACGCCAGCGGTGCGTGGGTTACGCGCCTGCTCAGCGGCATTGCGGGATTGCGCGCGAATCGCAGGCTGCGGCTGATCAAGGGCAGCCACATCATCGTGCCACGACTGTACGAAGGCGAGCACGCGCTGCTGCTGCAGAACATCGATCAACGCGTGGTGTTCGCCATCCCTTACGAGCAACGCTATACGCTGGTGGGCACGACCGACATCCCATTCGATGCCGATCCGGCACAAGTGCATATCTCACCGGAAGAAACGCAGTATTTGTGCGATGCGGCCAACCGCTTCTTTGTACGCCAGCTCGCACCGAAAGACGTGTTCCACAGCTACTCCGGCGTGCGCGCGCTGTTCGACGACGCCGCCAGCGACCCATCGGCTGTGACGCGCGACTACGAGCTCGAGCTCGATCGCAGTGCCGATGGCGCACCCGTGCTGTCCGTGTTCGGCGGCAAGATCACGACGTACCGGAAGCTCGCCGAGGCGGCCCTGGAACAGGTGCTCGAGACCTTTGAGCTGCCGGCAGATCCGTCGCGCGTGCCGTGGACCGCGGAGCTCGCGCTGCCCGGAGGCGACGTGCCACGCGGCGACTTCGATCTGTTCTTCGTCCACTCGCGCGCACGGTGGCCGTGGCTGCCGGATGCAACACTGCGGCGCCTCGCGCGACTGTACGGCACGCGCATGAGCCTCGTGCTCGGCAGCGCCAAGGACGTGAACGATCTGGGCGTGGATTTCGGCGCAGGGCTCGCGCGCGCCGAAGTCGACTACCTGGTGACCCGGGAATGGGCTCGCAGCAGCGATGACATCCTCTGGCGCCGCACGAAACTCGGCCTGCAGTTCAGTACCGCGCAGGTGCACGCGCTGCGCACATATCTCAACCGTGCGTAATCTGCAGGATGCTGTGCCTCAGGGCTTCTGACAGCACGAGTTGCGCGTCGCTCGCGATGCGCATGAGGACATCGTCGAAAGCGAGCTTGCCTTCGCCGTCCAGACGCAGCACGCCACGCGCGCGCAGCAGATCGATGAAACCCTCGAACAACGTCCGGTCGAAGAACTCCGGCGAGTAGAAGCCGTACAGGGTGACCATGCGCTGGGCCATGGTTTTGCAACGCTCTTCGAGATGACTCTGCGTTATCGTGCCGCTGCCAGCGCGGATAAGCAGCGCGATGGCGAGGTAGTAGCGCTCGATCGTCTGGATCATCGGCTGCGCCAGCAGCGAAAGCTGCATCGCCTGCGCGGAGGCCGGGGCGGGTCGACGCCAGGTCGCGCCATCGGCGCTCGCCTCGAGCAGACCGCATTGCGCCAGCGCGCGCAGCATGTCGAGCACAAGGCCGGGCACCTCGTTCTCCTCCCAGCACAGGAACAGCTCGGCCGAGATGTAAGGGTAGATGCGCCATGCGAGACGCTGGATGTCCTCGGTGCGCAGCGTGGTATTGGAGAAGAAGCAGCAGGCGAGCAGTGACGGCAGCGCCAGCAGGTGCAGAACGTTGTTGCGGTAGTACGCCATGAACGGTGCGCGTGTCGCCTCCAGTCGCAGCAGGTTGTCGCCGCGCACGAGCACCTGCATCGACTCGCCGTAGGCGATGATCTGCGTCGCACTCAGCGACGTGACGGTGACGCGCGGTCCATACGGGACGCTGCGCAGCAGCTGCAGATACAGCTCGAGCTGCTGGCGAAGATCGGCTTCGAGCATCACATGCCTGGGTGTCGCGAGCAGCACGAGCGCGAGCAAGTTGATTGGTGTCACCGCGGCGGCAGCGTTGATGTTGCGCATTATCGCCAGCGCCGCCTCGTCGACCGAGCGGTTCAGCCACGACGCTCGCACCTGCTCTTCGGCGACGAGATGGCGCCACTCCGGCTCCTGGCGATCCAGCAACGCGGTGAGATGCACCGGCTCACCGAGATTCACGTGCACGCGCCCGAACTTCTCGCGCAGCAGCCGCAGCGAGCGTAGTACGCCAAGCGTGCTCTCTTTTTTCTTCGGCTGGCCCGACAGCTCGCCGACATAACTCGCCGCCTCCATCACGCGCTCGTAGCCGAAGTACACCGGCACGAACACGATGGGGCGCGTGGGCTCGCGCAGGAAGCTTCGGATGGTCATCGAGACCATGCCGGTCCTGGGTTGCAGGAGGCGGCCCGTGCGACTGCGACCTCCTTCGATGAAGTACTCGATCGAATGGCCGCGGGCCATGATCGCGGCCAGATACTGCATGAACACGACGGTGTACATCGAGCTGCCGCGAAAACTGCGACGGATGAAGAACGCGCCGCCCTTCCTCAGGAACCTGCCGATGATCGGCAAGTTGAGGTTGATGCCCGCGGCAATGTGCGGCACGGCGAAACCCTGCATGTAGATCGCGTACGAAAGCAGCATGTAGTCCATGTGACTGCGATGGCAGGGCACGAACACGATCTCGTTGCCGGGCGCGACCTCGCGCAACGTCGCGGCGTGACCGAACTCCACGCCGTCGTACAGGCGATTCCAGAGCCGGGTGAACAGTCGCGCCATGACGTTCACGAAAGCGTGCGAGTAATTGGCCGCGATCTCGTCGGCGTGCTGGCGCGCGATGTGCAGCGCTGCGCGGCGCGAAATGCCGCGCTCGCGGCGTTCGGAAGCAACGGCGGCACGCACGCGATGTGTGTTCAGCACTTCCTGCACGATGACCCGGCGATGCGACAGATCGGGGCCGAGGTGCGCAGAACGCTGCTTGGCAAGCTCGAGGCGCAGGCCGCGGGCAATGCGTCGCGCAGCCAGCGCAGGCTTACCTGCGTTGCTGGCGACGAGCGCGCGCAGCGAAATGGGTTCGCCGATCTGCACGAGCGTGTTGCGCCCGTTGATCAGCACGGTGAAAAAGCGCTGCAGACTGCCTACCAATGCCCAGTCCTCAGAGAAGATCAGTCGCAGCCAGGAGCGTTCCTTCTGCGGAGCGCGGCCCCAATAGACGGCTGCGGGCACTAGAGCGATATCGAGCTCCGGCTGATCGGCGAGCGCGCGCAACAGCGTAAGCAGCGCCGGCGGCGCACGTCGATCCAGGCGTGAGCGCCACACGCCGACGCTGCGCGTCAGCGCAAAACAGGCACGCTGCCTGCCAGAGTCGCCGAGGTCGACCTGGCGCGATGGGCGTGGCAATCGCGCGCGCGCGCACGCCCGCTGCAGCACCGCGAAGTCACTCGCGTGGTGCTGCTCGAGCACGTAGCAGACGGGACGGGGGTTGCGCGCGAGACGCGCCGCAGCATCTTCGGGTCCCAGTGCATGACGCACCCACAGCATGAGTATCCTGCCGAGGAGACGCGCCATGACGTGATGTTAGCGCCGCCAGCGCCGGAGCGTCAGTGCTACTGCGCCTATAGCTGGATATCCAGCCGGTCCTTGCGCTTTTCCATCTCTGCGCCCTGCTGCTTCGCCCTTTCCATCTGCTGCAGCATGGGATCGATGACGGTTTCCACGCGCGGCGCAGACTCGGGCGCAGCGGAGCTGCCGCATGCCGACAGTGCCACGCCGCCGAGCAGCAGGCAGACCAGCGCGCCACGCCTCATGTCAACGCTGCCGGGATGTCGAGCGAGATCAGGAAGTGCTCGAACAGATACTTGATGAAGCGCATCTGGCCATGCAGCCGATGGTCATCGTCGACCAGGTGCAGGGTGGCGAGATATTCGCGCGCGAAGCGCACGCTGTTCTCGAACGGGACGACGTCATCGCGCCAGCCGTGCACGATGGTGGTCGGGCAGTCGAGCAAGCGCGGACGCAGCTCGGGCAGTTCCGGCATGTAGAGCGCGGGTGCCATGAGGAACAGGCCGCGCGCATGCAGCGTCGCCGCCGACACGATGGAAACATAGCCGCCATAGCTGGAGCCGACGAGCACAAGTTCGCCATGCAGGTTCTTGCAGACATCTGCAAGACGAGTGATGCGCTCGGCTGGCGTGTCCGCGTCGGCACTGCCGGGCCGCGGACGGTAGTCCACCGACTCCACTTCATATCCTTCGCTGCGCGCAGTTTCGGCGAGCGCCGTGATCTTGCGACTCCACGGCTCGCTGTCCTTGCCGTGGGAGAATACGACATATCGTTTGGTAGTCACCGACGAAGTCTAGCGCCATCCGCCAGGCCGCTGCCGTGCAGCGCGTCTTATTCCGGACGACAGGGGGCGTCCACCAGCCCGCGCAGAATCGAGGTTTCGATCTCGACAGCCACGCGGCTGCCGACCGTGACCAGGCGGTTGACGCTCACCGGGCGCACGCTGGTCGCGCCGGGCGTGTGAGTCAACAGAAGGGTGTGGAATTCGCTGGCGCGGGAGGTGGCGAAACCGAACAGCAGATTGAAGCGCCCTGCCTCGATCTGCGCAGCGTCGTTCAGGCGCTCGTCACAGATTGCGAAGTGGCCCGACTCGCCGCTGACGCCATGCGGGATGATGCCATTGAACGCGCCCTGCTGCTCGAGCCCGGCAAGGAACGCCTCCACCTGGGAGCGCGCGCGTGCACGGGTGAATTCGGTGTTCTGCGCGGACAGCACCCAGCGGGTACCGCGTTCGATGCTTGCGACGATGAACAGCGCGAGACGACGCGCGGGTAGAAATCGCCAGTCGCTGGCGGCAGAGCTGCTGGCCGCCAGCGTGCGCATGGGCAGCAGCGCGCGACCCGGCGCGCGTACCGAGCTGAGCACGTTCACGCCGAGCTGCGCGAGGCGCACGCGATCCTCTTCGTTGATGGCGATCGTGGGACGCAAGCCGGGGCGCAGCACGGTTTCGTCCGTCGCGGTCACCGACCACAGGGGTCCGAGCGTCTCGGAACGCGCAATCATGCCGGCAGCGGCACCGCTGGAGGCGAAGCTCTCGAAGCGGCCGCGCAGACGGTCGAAGGCAAGCAGTCGCGGATAGAACATCACCGCGTCCTGGCTCTGAAAGGGCCAGCGCGGCATGACGCCGAGCGTATCCGTGATGCTGGTCCAGCCCGAAGGTGAGTCCACCAGCAACAGCGCATGACGGGTGCGACACAGACGTGCGGCGACCAGCAGCACGCACATGCCGACATCGTTCTCGCGCGACAGCGGCGGAATGCACAGCAGGTTGAACTCGTCGCAGTCGTGCAGGGCAAACAGACCCGTGGAATTCAGCGCGGAGCCGATGAGGTCGTAGTCGGTGAGCGGATCGCCGTCATCCCCATCAGTGTTGCTCGCGACGTAGCCGATGAGATTGCGCGGATCCCGCGGCGCGGTGCGCTCGGGGCGCGATTGTGGCGCGCGCGCCGCCACCCGCACGAGCGCGGACTCCGCCAGCACATCGGTGACGAAGCGCTCCGACTCCGGGAGTATCGAGAGGCGCCGGAAGATCTCCTGCTCCTCGACCAGCTCGGAGCCCGGGGTGCGCAGACGCTGCACGACGAGATTGAAGAGGTCCGGCTCAGCCTCGGTGATCCCGTCGTGGTCGACCGACGCGCGCAGGTACTCGCGCGAACCGGGCGAGAGGCCGGTGAGCGTGAGCCGACCGTAGCCTGCGGGCAGGTCGAGGTGCGGCGCGCGACCGCCGTTGACCACTCGCACGATGACAGCCGTCGCGCCGCCGTTCTCGAAGTACTGCTCGACGGCGTACGACAGCGTGGAGGGCTGCCATAACCCGCCGAAGCGCTGCTGAAATTCTCCGAAGCTGTGGACCGTGACGGGATGATTGACCGGTCCTTTCAGCGTTCGTCCGACGAATGCCGTGATGGCAGTGTGGGCGTGGGGGATCGGTCCGCTTGCGTCGCCGGTCTCGATGCCGGCCAGAACCTGAGCACTGACCACAGCAGCCACTAGCGTTGGGTGCCCAGGGATGGATCGGGTGGCGTGTCGGCGCCGCGGGCGACCGGAAACTCGGCGCGCAACTCATGTTCGCGCTGCGCGCGCACGGCGTCATCCTGCTTGCGGGAAATTTCCCCAAGCATGATGTTCAACCACTCCGAGAGCTCTCCCATCGCATTTCGTCCGGCACGCAGGCGTGCGGACTATAGCCGATCGGTCGGAGCACGTCGCTGCTCCGCTGCACAGATCGACGCGGCTCAGGTGCGCGGCGTGTTCTTCGTCGTCTTTTCCGGCGGCGGCTCGACCGGGCCGGCGCTCGCCGCACTGGCAGCGGCATCCGGGTCGCGCTCTTCCACCATTTGCTTCAGGTCATCTTCCCCGGCAGCAGCTTGGACACCGCCACCATCCCAGTTCGAGCCTTCCGGCACGCGATTGGCGACGCGCGGCGCTGCGGCGAGAATCGCTTCGAGCGTGGCATCACTGCTGGAGATCGACACAGGCACGCCGCGAGGATCGTGCGCGAGCGCCGCGACGCGTTCCCAATCGATTTTTTCGCCGCGCGCCTCCAGCTCTTTCTGTATGCGCTGCGCAAAGGATTTCGACAACAGTTTCTGCTGCGACTTCTTCCAGTCGCGCGGGTCGTCTTCGAGCACTGTGTACGCCTGCAGGTACAGCTGATCGTTGTGCCAGCCGAACAGGAACGGCTGGTTCACCACGCGCACGGACGTACCGATCGGAATCGCCGCAAAGAACTTCTCAATGTCCTCGGGATACAGGCGGATGCAGCCGTGGCTCGAACGCAGGCCGACGCCATAGGGTTTGTTGGTGCCGTGGATGAGATAGCTCGGCCAGCCGAGCGTGAACTTGTACTTGCCGAGCGGATTGTCGGGGCCCGGGCCAATCACGGCGGGAATCGGATCGTTGTTCTCGGCGTGTTCCTTGCGCACCGCGGCGGAGGGGCGCCAGGTCGGATCTTTCTGGCGGCTGACAATCTTCGTGACGCCCTCGGGCGTACGCCAGCCGACCTTGCCGACACCGATCGGGTGTGTGAACACCACCTGCTTCTCGCCCGGCAGTCGCTTCACAGTTTTGCCTTTCACTTTCACCGGCGCCGGGAAATACCAGATGCGCATCGCCGCGACGTTGATCACCACGCCCTGGCGCGGCGCATTCGGCAGTATGAACTGCGTGGGCACGACGATTTCCTTGCCCGCCCCCGGCAGCCACGGATCCACGCCAGGGTTCGCGCGCACGATCTCCTCGTAGCCGATGTTGAAGCGCCGCGCGATGTCCGGCAGCGTGTCTTCCTTCGAAGCGATCGTCACCTGCACCGCGCCGACGACGTCATCGGTTTCGGGATCGATCTCGAAGCGATGCGTATCGATGGGCGCAGCGAGTTGCGGCTCGATCGGCGCGGGCGGCGCGACGACGAGCTTGTCTTTCTCCCGCGCAGGGTCGAGCAGCGAGCAGCCAACGAGAGTTGCGAATGATGCGGCGAGGACGACGCAGGCAAAGGTAGCGCGCAATTTGGACGTCATGCCCCCAAGTATGACACCGGCGGGCTGGTGGTTCAGCTGGTGCTGTCCTACAGTCATTTTGCCTACAACAGGACAGGCTGGTTCGGCAGTTCGTCCGGGTCGCCACGCGCCTGGGGAAAATGCGCCGATAGCAGCGCGGCGACCCCCTCGATCGCCTGTACGGCACCCTGCTCGAAGCGCCCGGCGCGGAACTCTGCGGTGACGGCGGCGCACACCTGGTCCCACCGTGCCTGGTCCACCTGCCGCGCGATGCCACGATCGGCGACGATCTCCACCGCGTGCTCGGCGTACAGCACGTAGATCAGCACCCCATTGTTGGCCTCGGTATCCCACACGCGCAACAGCCCGAAAATCTGCAGCGCGCGGTCGCGCGCCGTGAGATTGCGCCACAGCTCGCCTGGCTCGAGCGCATTCTCGATCGCGAAACGGATTTCGCCGGCATGGCGCTGCTCTACCGAGGCGATCGCGGCTTCGATGCGCGCGAGCACCAGCGGCGTGAAACGCCGCCGCACCGCCCAGGCTGGGGCGCACAGATGACATATGGCGCGCAGGAGTTGCATCGAGCCTACCAGCGACCCGATGCGCCGCCGCCACTGGAATGTCCGCCGCCACCTCTGAAGCCCCCGCCTCCGCTGCCCCGGCCCCCACCGCCCCAGCCACCGAAACCGCCGTTGCCGAAGCCACCGCCCCGCCAGCCGCCCGTGCCGCCACGCCCGCGCAGGCTCGTTGCCATCAGCGAGTAGATCAGCGCGGCGACACCGGCAACCAGCGCGACGGGTAGAAAACGCGACAGGACCCATACGATGCCGCCGGTCGCGCCCGCAGTCACCACCGCGCCCACGCCGCGACCGAGAGCGGCGCGCAGCACGTGCGCGAGCGCAAACACGCCGAACAGCACGAACGGCAGCAGGTTGCCGAGATTCCCACCGGTGGCGCCGCCACCCTGCCAGCGTGAATCGGGCTCGGGCAGCGGCTCGCCGTCGACCACGCGGATGATCTGGTCAAGACCGGCGTTGATACCGCTGTAGATGTCGCCCTGGCGGAACAGCGGCGTGATGGTCTCCACTATGATGCGGTTGGCGATACCATCGGTGAGCGCCCCTTCGAGGCCATCGGCCACTTCGATGCGCAGCTCGCGATCCTGCAGCGCGACCAGCAGCAGCGCGCCATCATCGGGCAGCGCGCGCCCGAGCTTCCAGGTGTCCATCACGCGGATACCGTAGCCCTCAATCGAGTCCGGCTTCACCGTGTCGACGACCAGCAGCGCGATCTGCGCACCCTTGCGCTGCTCGAATGCCTCGAGCTTCTCCTCGATCTCTGCCTGCTGGCCGGCGGTGAGCGTGCCCGTAAGGTCGGTTGCGCGGCCTTGGAGCTTCGGGACTGCCGGCAGTTCCTGCGCCTGCAGGGTGCCGGTCGCGAGCAACAGCAACGCCGCGCAGGCGAGCAGCGTGCGATGCACGCCAGCGATCACGTTACCTACTTCGCCACCGGCGCCGGAGCAGGCTCGAAACTCACATTCGGCGGCTGCGAAATGCTGGCTTCGTTCTCGACGCTGAAGTTCGGCTTCACCTTGTACTTCAGCACCATCGCGGTGAGGTTGGTCGGGAACGAGCGCACCGTGGTGTTGTAGACTCGTACCGAGTCGATGTAACGGTTGCGTGCGACCGCGATGCGATTCTCGGTGCCGGCGATCTCGGCCTGCAGCTCGCGGAAATTGGCATCGGACTTGAGTTCCGGATAGTTCTCCGTGACCGCGAACAGGCTCTTCAATGCCTGCGAGAGCTGGCCCTGCACCTGCTGGAATTTCTCCATCGCCACCGGATCGTTCAGCAACTCGGGCGTGAGCTGGATCGAGCCCGTCCGCGCCCGCGCTTCAGTGACGCCAATTAGTACCTTTTGCTCCTGCGCGGCAAAGCCTTTCACGGTTTCGACGAGCGCCGGAATGAGGTCCGCGCGACGCTTGTAGTGGTTCAGCACGTCGGACCAGGCCGCCTTCACCGCCTCATCCTGCGTCGGCAGCGTGTTCACGCCGCAACCGCCGAGCAGCAACGAGACGACGAGCAGCAGGCCGAATTTGTTTGCGGACATAATGCCTCCGTGACTTCCGGCGATCCTAGCGCAAAGCGCGGGCACAGCGCACATGGCCAAAAAAAAGCCCCGACAATGTCGAGGCTCTAAAGCAGACTTGTTGAGGAGCATGAAGCCTGCCAGGGGATCGCGAAAGCGTTCAGTTCAATGCAGCCTGGCCCAGTGCAGTATCCTGATGTCATCCGAATCAAGATCGAAATTGCGCGCCAGTACGGCTCGCAACTCCTTGAACTCGGCCTCGCGGCGCAAGGGTCGAGTGAGCTCGACGACACCCGTGTACTCGCCGGCATGCGGGGTTTCCACAGCATCGGCGACAAAGTGGGCGTAGTACTTGCTGCTCATCGGGCCTCTGCCGAAATCCTGTAAACAGGGTATGCCGGGGCGTCGCGGCCGACTGTGAAGGCGCGCACAGATAGACGTGGGCACAGCCCACAGGCGGCGCAATTGCGTCGCAGCACGCACCGCTGAGCGGAAAACATGGGCAGATATCGCGCGCCGGCACCTCCGGCTTCCAAGTACATCACTCCTGAAGGAGCCCAGGGCCTGCGTGCCGAGCTCGATGCGCTGTGGCGCGACGAGCGACCGCGAGTGACGCACGCAGTGTCCGCGGCGGCCGCGCAGGGCGATCGCTCGGAGAACGCGGACTACACCTACGGCAAGCGTCGGCTGCGCGAGATCGACAGCCGAGTGCGGCATCTGCGCAAGCGACTCGATGGGATGACGATCGTGGAGCAGCCCGCGACGGATCGCGGCCGCGCGTTCTTCGGGGCCTGGGTGACGCTGGAGGACGAGCGCGGCGAGACGTTCCGTCATCGCATCGTCGGGCCCGACGAGTTCGATCAACGCGAGGGATATATCAGCATGGACTCACCGCTCGGCCGCGCTCTGCTCGGCAAGCAGCTCGATGCGCAGATCAGCATCGAGCTGCCGGGTGGATTGCGGCGACTGGTGATCGTAGCGATCGAGTATCTCTAGCTACACACGCACGTTCTTGAACTGCCAGGGATCCGTCTTGTCCAGGTCTTCGGCGAACAGCTGTTCGCGATCGCTCAACGGCGTCCAGTCGGTGTACGCGCCGATGACGGTGCCGAGATACGGCATACAGATCTCGAGGTTGCGACGAAAATCCATCTCGTCGGGCTCGGTGATGCCGCAGTTCGGATTCTCCATCGCCCACACGAGTCCGGCGAGCACCGACACCGTGACTTGCAGACTCGTGGCGCTATTGTACGGCGCGAGCTTGCGCGCTTCGTCGATCGAGAGTTGCGAGCCGTACCAGTAGGCGTTTTTTTTGTGACCGGCGAGCAGCACGCCGAGCTCGTCGATACCTTTGACGATGTCGCCCATCATGATCCGCTTGCGATCCTGGATCTTCCAGTTACGACCGGCGAACTCGTGCAGGGACAGGACCGCGGCATCGCTGGGGTGATAGGCATAGTGCACAGTGGGCCGATATACGACCTGCGTGCCGTCGCGCAGCGTGAGGTAGTCGGCGATCGAAATCGCTTCGCTGTGCGTGATCAGGAACCCATGGATAGGTCCGGCCATGGGCGTCCACGTGCGCACGCGCGTCGCGGCACCGGGTTGCGCAAGGTAGATCGCGGCGCCGTTGCCTGCTTCCTGACGCTTGCCATCGCGCGGGAAATTGCGTTCGTGCGTGCCCCAGCCGAGCTCCGCCGGCTGGCAGCCTTCGGATACGAATCCATCCACGGACCACGTGTTGACGAACTCGTTGGGTTCCTTCGGCGTCGAGGACACTTGCGTATCGCGCTCGGCGATGTGGATCGTCTTGATACCCAGCTGGCGCGCGAGTTGGCCCCACTCCTCGCGCGAGCGCGGCTCGGTGATCGTAACGCCCAGATCCGAGGCGATGTTGATCAGCGCCTGCTTCACCAGGTGCGAGACCGTGCCGGGGTTCGCGCCGTGCGTAATCACTGCAGTGGGTGCACGCGAATTGTTCGCGCCACCGGCGGTGCGCAAGGCGAGCGCCTCTTCTCGCAGTGCGTAGTTGGTGCGGCGCGCAGCGGGCACGGCAGGATCCGTGTAACCGCCGGGCCACGGCTCGATGCAGGTGTCGAGATACATCGCGCCCTTGTCCCGACAGTACTTTACGAGCGCGATGCTGGAAACATCGACCGAAAGATTCAGCAGGAAATCGCCGCGTCCGAGCAGCGGCTCGAGCAAGCGACGGAAATTGTCGCGCGTGAGCGTCTCCTGCACAAAGCGCACACCGTATTCCGCGGCCTCGGCCGCGCCGCGTTGATCCGCGGTGATGATCGTGATGCGTTCGGGCTTGATGCCGACGTGGCGCAGGATCAACGGCAGCACGCCCTGACCGATGCTGCCGAAGCCGACTATCAGGATGCGTCCGGGGAAATCAACGTAGACCTTGTGACTCATTCGTTAAC
>JBDSRN010000043.1:0-9212 GCA_039929265.1 Steroidobacteraceae bacterium
GTTCGACTGGAAAGGAGCGATGAACCAGTTTGCCATTCTGTACGAAGACCGATTTACACTGGCCAAGAACTGACGAGACCGATTGAATGTTTAATCCGCCTCGCACACAAAATTACGGATACGCCCACATGCTCTATCGCAACCTCGGGCAATTTATAGGCTTGTGACTCTAAACGACCTTTGAACATTGTCTCGACCAATCCGCCGGTGTCACGCGTGCGGCGTGGTGACGCCGACCAGCATCGCTGCCGTAGTGTAAATCTGATTCTTTCCGCCACCACTGAGGCACCCCATGACCTACTATTTCTTGAAGCTCATCGAACTGCCCTTTGACGAGACTGTCGCGCGCACGCGCGAGGCATTGGCTGCGGAGGGATTTGGAATCATTACCGAGATCGACCTCGCCAAGACGTTCAAGGCGAAGCTGGGTGAGGATTTTCGCGCTTACCTCATTCTGGGTGCCTGCAATCCCCGGATGGCCCATGAAGCGCTGCAGCTCGAAGACAAGGTCGGCACGATGTTGCCATGTAATGTGGTGGTGCAGGACGTGGGCGGAGGTCAGACCGAAGTCGCCGCAATTGATCCTGCCGCGTCCATGCAAGCCATCGAAAACAGCGCGCTTACGGACAAGGCGCGCGAAGTGGGCCAGAAGCTCAAGGATGCGCTGGCGCGAATTGGCTGACGAGTGCCCGGACCAACGGTGCTTCGTCGGCGAAGATGTTCCGCTCCGTTTGTGAATCTGGCCACCTCGATCTCCGGGCGCTGAAAGCACTCGTGCCGTGACCGTGGGACCGATCTTCTCAAAGTTGTGTTTCAAACAAGGCTTCTGGAAACCTGCCAGGAGACATGCCCATGGATCTCACCAGCTGTTCGAACACCTCTGCTCCTGAGTCTCGACTGCCTCGGCGACCACCTTCATCTCCAGGACACCCAAGGCACGAAGGTCGTTTACCGATTGCAATGTAGTGCCGTGTTCGACGACGAGGCTCGATGCGGGTAACGGAAAGTCCGCCAGCGCGCGCTCCACAACGCGGACGACCGCGCGCTCGGCAAACTGGGCAGAGGAGACATTCACGGCTATGGCAAGTGGGCGCCAGCCCATCTCGACGCCATTGGATTGGACTTGTTGGACACAAACATCGCGTATGGCCCCGATGAGTCCAGGCGCTTCCGCCAGAACCATGTAAGGCGCGGCGCCACTGGGCGGACATGTAAAAAGTGGCGACCCACTGGTCGCCACTTACGTTCACAGACTTACGTTTACAGGGCGTCACCTCAATCAGCAGGTGCCACTTTCAACTCGTTCATCACCCGATCCTTGCCCGCGATCGCCGCGGCCCGAATGCCGATCTGTTCCCTTTCCGCCGCCGTACGGACCACTCCGCTGAGGGTCACCGCGCCATTGGCCGAAACGATCTTCACGTTTTTACCGTAGACCGACAGCGTTTTGTCTTCCATAACGCTCTGTCGGACACGTTGGGTGAGAGCCATGTCCTTCTTGCTGTTGGACTGCTCGTCGGCCGTCACCTGGTTTGCCGCTCGATCCGGCCGGTTGTTCGCGGAGTTGTCCGCCGGCAGCGTTGTGTCTTGCGCCATAGATTGTGGCGCAACTACAAATGACGACGCTGATGCGAGCAATACTACGACCAGGCCCTTCATGCCCGCCTACCCACGTCAT
This sequence comes from Steroidobacteraceae bacterium, assembly GCA_039929265.1. GTDB lineage: Bacteria > Pseudomonadota > Gammaproteobacteria > Steroidobacterales > Steroidobacteraceae > ZC4RG30. The sequence goes on from JBDSRN010000043.1 coordinate 1,679, forward strand.
AGGCACTGCTGTCGCGTACCGTTCCGGGCTTGGCGGCAGATGCTTCGCCCGTGGACGCGATGTCTTCCGCTCCAGTTGCTTTGAGGACCTGCTTGGCGCGATCGATCTCGTCGGAGGAATCGCAGTGCACGGACAGCAACGTGCCGCCGTCCTTCACCCGTCCTTCGTAGCGCTTCGCTTCGTACTCGGGAATTCCCAAGCCGATCAGCCCGCCAACGAGTCCACCAACTGCGCCGCCCACGCCGAGGCCCGCAAGGCCCGCCATGATGGGACCCGCGGCGATGAGGGGGCCAACGCCAGGAATTGCAAGCGCGCCGATACCCGCAAGCACGCCGAGTGTGCCGCCGATGACCCCACCTGTGGTTACGCCCGCTGTCGTCCCCTCAGGAGCCTTGGTGTCCTTGGTGTGTGCGAATTCCTTCGTGCTGCGAGTGTCCGCAAGGAGCACCGATATGCTCGGGCTTGCGAACCCGGCCTGAACCAGCGAATCAACAGCTCGTTCGGCGGCTGCGCTCGACGGGTAGATACCAAAGACCGCGGTGTTCTTGCCAGCCATATAACCTCCGGGGTCGCATAACGACCATTTTATCGCCCGACAAGATGCAGGGCGTGTGGCATTAGGGCTTGCGCCGCACGTTTTATATGTAGGAGACGCGTCCGTCAAATAGTGGGAACTGGATGAGCTGATGTAAGGCGGATGGGGCCGACTTCACGACTCATTCATGCACGTTGAGCAGCCGAGCCTAGCAGGGTGATAACTTGCTCTGGTTCGATGGGCTTCGTGAAATGATGGTTGAAGCCTGCCGCCAGCGCCATGGCCTTGTCAGACTCCTGCCCCCATCCGGTCACGGCGATCAGAGTGACCGCATCGCCCCGGCAAAGCTGTCTGACGCGTCGTGCGACTTCATAGCCGTTGAGTTCTGGCATTCCGATATCGAGAATGACAACCTCTGGCAACAGAGCAACGCACGTCGCAAGCGCCGCGCGCCCATTGTCTACAACGGTCACGTTGTGACCATCGAGCTCGAGGAGTATCGCGAGGCTCTCTGCAGCATCGCGGTTGTCATCGGCGATGAGCACGCGTCGCTTTGCCGGGAGGTTCTCGGCCACCGGCCTCGCAGTAAGCTGCTCGGATGCCCCGGTCGTGCGTAGTGGGAGCCGAACGATGAACTCGCTGCCCCTGCCGAGGCCTGCGCTTCTGGCTTCAATCTCGCCACCATGCAGTTGCACGAGACCCTTTGCGAGCGCCAAACCGATACCGAGTCCTCCTTCCGTGCGATCATGACTGGACTGCACTTGCGAGAACATCAAGAAAATATCCGTCAGCGCGTGTTGCGGAAGCCCGATGCCGGTGTCCGTGACGGTGATAGTTATTTGATCGGTTGCAACGATCGCAGCCAGGCGAATCTCGCCTGCGGGATCTGTATATTTGGCCGCATTTGTCAGCAAGTTGGACAAGACTTGCGCGAGGCGAAGAGGGTCGCCCGCAAACATCACAGAGGTTGGGGGCACATCGATCGTCAACCGGTGCTGCTTGGCCTCGATCAATGGACGCGCGGTTTCGACCGCAGCTTCCACTACCGAGGCGAGCTCTGCCATTTTCGGGCGCAACTCGAGCACCCCGCGTGTCACACGGGAGATATCCAGCAAATCGTCCAGCAGCAGGGACATGTGCTGCACTTGTCTGTTGATGACCTCGTGGCTCCAGCGTCTCTGAGCGTCGGTGGCTTGTGGCGCTGTAGAAATCAGCGCAGCTTGACGTATCGGCGCGAGAGGATTGCGCAGCTCGTGCGCTAGAGTGGCCAGAAACTCATCCTTGCGCCGGTCTGTTTCACGAAGCATTGCTTCCGCATTTTGGCGAGTCGTGATCTCTTCCCGTAACGCAAGCTCCGCAATTTTCTGCGCGCTGATGTCACGAGTAAAGCAGCGAGTATGAATGAAATTACCATCCTCCCAGAGGACGTTCGACGAAATCAGGACATGCTTTATGGAACCATCCTTGCAACGCAGCTGCGCTTGGTATCCTTCCAGGGTTTGTCCGCGAGATAGTTTGTCGAGGATGTCATCGATGACGTGGCTGTCAGCGTGGAACTCGGCGATGTGCCGCCCGACATACTCCTCCCGGGTATAGCCAAGTAAATCGAGTTCGGTTTGATTAACCCGAATGACGATACCGTCCGGGCCCACCCAGTGGAGCCCGACTGCCGCGTTCTCGAAAAAGTCAGAGAGCAGCTGCTCACTTCGTCGCAGTGCCCGTTCGTCGCGACGACGTTGTGTGACGTCGCGAAACACCAGCACTACGCCCGCGAGCTTACCCCGGTGATCACGAATGGGGGCGGCGCTATCTTCAATAACGATCTCGGATCCATCCTTGCGGAGCAGTGACGTATTGCCGGCAATCTCGACGACCGTCCCGGTCAACAGAACCCTTGCAATGGGATCGTCTACCGGTTGGCGCGTGTCCTGGTCGATGAGGCGACACACGCGTGCCAGCACTTGTCCGCGTGCGTCTTCACTCGACCATCCGGTCATCGATTCGGCCATCGAATTGATGAACGTCAATCGACCTTCCATGTCGGTCGTGATGACTGCATCGCCGATGCTTGCGAGCGTGACCTCAAACCATTCGCGTTGTTGTTCCAACTCTTCGGTTCGGCTCTGCAGAACTTGCTTTGCTTCGAGGAGTTCACGCTCCGCCTGTCGACGCGCCAGCTGAATGGTCTCTATGTTCCTCAGCGCGGTAATGCGCAGCTGCTTGTCCTCGTCAGCTTCCGCCACGACCGGCCTCCAGTTTCAGCGCTGCCAGAGCCGTGCCCTCGATGCGCGCGCGAATCTTTGCGAATGCAGTATCCCGGAGTGTAGAGACGTCATCGCAGAATGGCGCGAAGCCACAGTCATCTGTCGTGCCGAGTTGGTCGAGTGGAATGAATCGGGCGGCTTCCAGGACGCGATCGCACACCTCCTGGGCCGTCTCGATGCGCGGGTCGATCGGTGACGTGACTCCAACAAAGACGCGCTGGTGTGGTTGGAGATACTCGCGAATCAATTGAAGGACGCGCGCCTGGTCATGTTCACCCGCTAGTGCCACGTAGAAACTGCACACGTTCAGCTGAAACAGACTCGGCAAGAGCTCGGAATAGTCTACCTCCGCGCTGTGCGTTGAATCGCGGTCCCCGCCCGGACATGTGTGCACGCCCAGGCGCTGTCGCTCCGCGTCGGAATACCTCGCCAGCGCAAGATTATTGAGATCGATGAAGCTCGAAAGCAACTCCCCGGACGGATCGATCTTCAGTGCCAGGCGGCCCTCGGTGAAGTCGATCTGCACCTTGTGGGCGCCCTTGTTCAGGCAGCGCCGGACTTCAGTCACGTGTTCATTCAGCAGGTCTTCGATAAAGGCGTCGCGCGAGTAGCCCGGGATGCTCTTGTTCGGATACATGAGGCTCAGAGCGGAGGGCGAGATGACGGCCTGCTTCAGGGGCACATGAGCGTACTTCAGCGCTTCATCGAGGTATGCGTCCGCATAACGCTTGTAGTGAAACGGTCCAGCAGTCAGCCGCGGCATGCGGCGCACGTGGCCGGCGGCAAACGGGATGCGGAACCCGTCTGGCGAGGTGTTTGGGAGCCCTTCCACGCTATACGTCCAGAAGTTCTGGTACTTCCGTTGTTCGCCGTCGGTAATGACGAGCGACCCGGTCGCCTCGAATTCCGCCACGGTGTCCTGGATGGCGGCGGCGTACAGAGGCTCGAGACTTTCGTCGGTTCCGTCCCCGCAGGCCGCGATGGCGTCGAGCAGCGCCCGCGGACGAGGAATGCTGCCAACAGGTTCCGTGGGAATGTCAAGGCCCATGCTCCATTATGACGCGGGGCCGGACGAAAGTGTTAACCGCTGTTAACGAGTTCTAGTCGCATCAGCGCCCTTGAGAAAGCAATTCTTGAAGGCGCTCGGCAGAAGGCAGCCCTTGTAGAATGCGCGTCACGCCAGCCTCATCGGCGTAAACGATCGCGGGGGTTGCGAAAATCCCCAAGGTGTCCATGAACAGATTGTTCAATTCGAGATTCTCACGCGTCGCCACCGCGACCTGTTTTGCGGGAGCGATTCCCCCTTCGCTAAAACGCATTTCGTGCTGGTTCAGCGCCACGAGTGGATCACTAGCCTGAAGTATGGCCGCTGCTTGGTCCCAACTCACGGGTTGCAGTTTGGCGACGAGCAGATATCGCACTTGAACTTGCGGGTTCGCCGCATGAATTTGCTGCCAGAGGGTGTGACAGTAAGGACATTGCGTGTCGGTGAAGACGTAAATCTTCGAGCTACTGGTTCTGGCTCCCCCTGGTATCCATGCTGCACGCGCCAGACGGAGCATTACGCCAGGGGACTGAGTGTGATCAGGCTCAACACGCTGCGTTATTTCGTTCAGCGGCAGTCCCGCCGCACCGGCAGCATCGCAACTGCAGAACAGAGCTATCGCACTCGCGATGATGAGCGTCAGGGAATTGCAGCTTTTAGTTGACACGAATAAATCCACCGCGCGGCCGTGAACTCCATCATGACTTGAGGATTCCCGAAGGGCAGGTCTTTTTACAGATCGGCTCACTAATGAATGATGCGCTTCCATCTGCCCCGAATGTCTGCGTTACAAACCGATGTGGCCGTTGTGCTAAAACAAATTTGCGCCGGCTTCCAGCGCAACGCCTTTTTGCAGATGGCCGTGTTGTTTCTCCCGCAGGCACTGGGAACAGTGCGAGCGGCAGTCGCAGAGCGCTCGTGCGAACTGGAACGGGACACGGAATGCGGCGTAAGGCCTCTCACTCGCCACCTGCTGTCCCGACGCGGCGAAATGGTTTCCTGGACGGAGAGGCACACCGTGAGGATTGCGCTGGCCGGCTCAATATTATAACGTTTCACTAATGTCGTCGCCTCCTGCCACGACGTCTACCCATCCAAGGGCTGGGGCACCACACCCCAAGCGAACTCAAAGCGGTGATGAAACTTCTCAACAGCACGGCACTCGTTACAGGGGCGAGCAGAGGCATCGGCATGATTCTTCTTCGGCGCCGGCGTCCTTCTGAATTCAACGCCGCGATGACCGGGCGGCGTAGTTGAATTGAGCATCGAAGGACCTTGCACGCAGCGCCAACGCTGCGTCGCGGCGGCGGTAATGAAATGAGGGTAGACGACCGCGATTCGCCCTTGGCTCGGATTGAAAGCGTGTTGATCGCCAACCGCGGCGAGATCGCCATCCGTGTCATGCGCGCTGCCAGCGAACTGGGCGTTCGCACCGTTGCTGTCTATTCGCAGGAGGACCGTTTCTCACTGCATCGGACCAAGGCCGACGAGGCCTATCTCATCGGCGTGGGCAAGGGACCGGTCGAGGCGTACCTCGACATCGAAGGAATCCTGCGTGTCGCGCGCGAGGCCAAGGTGGATGCCATACACCCGGGCTACGGCTTCCTCTCAGAGAACCCGGACTTCGCCGCGGCGTGTGCAGACTCGCGGATCATTTTCATCGGCCCTTCGCCACACACCATGCGCAGTCTGGGCAACAAAGTGTCGGCGCGACAGTTGGCGCAGAAGGCCGGTGTGCCGGTGATGCCTGCGACACCCCCGTTGTCCGGTGAGCTCGATGAAGCGCTCCGCATGGCGGCGAAGGTCGGCTATCCGGTGATGCTCAAGGCAAGCTGGGGCGGTGGTGGTCGCGGCATGCGCATCGTCGAGAACGACGCGCAGCTGGCCGAGGTGCTGCCCGTCGCACGTCGCGAAGCCAAGGCCGCATTCGGCAACGACGAGGTCTATCTCGAGAAGCTGGTGCGTCACGCGCGACATATAGAGGTGCAGATCCTCGGCGACACGCATGGCAACCTCGTGCATCTGTTTGAGCGAGATTGCAGCGTGCAGCGGCGCAATCAGAAGGTGGTGGAGCGCGCCCCGGCGGTGTTCCTCTCCGGCGAGCAGCGCAGCGCGCTGTGCGCAGCGGGGCTCGCGATCGGGCGAGCCGCGCAGTACGTGAACGCGGGTACGGTGGAGTTCCTGCAGGATGCCGACACCGGCAAGTTCTACTTCATCGAGGTGAACCCGCGCATCCAGGTGGAGCACACGGTCACCGAGTGCGTCACAGGGATCGATCTGGTCAAGGCGCAGATCCGCATCGCTGGCGGCGCTGCAATCGGCGCGCCGGAGAGCGGCGTACCGTTGCAGAAGGATATTCGCGTCACCGCGCATGCGCTGCAGTGTCGGGTGACGAGCGAGGATCCGGAGAACAACTTCATCCCCGACTACGGCCGCCTCACCGCGTACCGCAGTCCCGCCGGCTTCGGCGTGCGCCTGGATGCGGGCACCGCGTATGCGGGCGCTACCATCACGCGCTTCTACGACTCGCTGCTGGTGAAGGTGACAACGTGGGCGCCCACGCCGGAGGAGTGCATCGCGCGCATGCACCGTGCGCTGTGGGAGTTTCGAATCCGCGGCGTAGTCACCAACCTGCGCTTCCTCGACCGGCTGATCATGCATCCCTCGTTCGCGGGCGGGGACTACACCACGCGCTTCATCGACAACACGCCCGAGCTCTTCGACCTCAGCAGGCGGCGCGATCGAGCCACCCGAATTCTTACGCTGCTCGCCGAGACCATCGTCAACGGCAACTCCGAAGTGCAGGGCCGCGCAAGGCCCGCGCGCATCCGCCCCGCGCGCATGCCGAAGGTGGCGCTCACGTTGCCGGAACCCGGCACCAAACAGCTGCTCGACCAGCTCGGGCCGGCGAAGTTCGCCGAGTGGATGCTGCAGCAGGAGCGCGTGCTGATCACCGACACCTCGATGCGCGACGCGCACCAGTCGCTGCTTGCCACGCGCATGCGCAGCATCGATCTCACGGCGATCGCGCCGTACTACGCAAGCCTGTTACCGCAGTTGTTTTCGATGGAGTGCTGGGGCGGAGCGACCTTCGATGTCGCCATGCGGTTCCTCAAGGAGGATCCGTGGGAGCGCCTGGCGAAGCTGCGTGCCGCGATGCCCAACCTGTTGTTGCAGATGCTGCTGCGCTCGGCGAACGCCGTGGGGTACACGAACTATCCCGACAACGTCGTACGCTATTTCGTCCAGCAGGCCGCAAAAGGCGGGATCGATGTGTTTCGCGTGTTCGACTCGCTCAACTGGGTGGAGAACATGCGCGTTGCGATCGACGCGGTGCTGGAGACCGGGCGGCTGTGCGAAGCGGCGATCTGCTACACGGGAAATCTCAGCGACCCTTCGGAAAAGAAATACACGCTCGACTACTACGTGAAAATGGCGCGCGAGCTGAAGTCCGCTGGTACGCACATTCTCGGCATCAAGGACATGGCGGGCCTGTGCCGGCCGGATGCGGCCTACAAGCTGGTCAAGACGTTGAAAATGGAGGTGGGCTTGCCGGTGCACTTCCACACGCACGACACCAGTGGCATTGCTGCGGCGAGCGTCATGGCGGCAGTGGCCGCGGGTGCCGATGCGGTGGACGCGGCCGTGGATGCGCTCAGCGGCCTCACCTCGCAGCCCAACATGGGCTCG
>JBDSRN010000044.1:0-2275 GCA_039929265.1 Steroidobacteraceae bacterium
GGAGCTCGCACATGATCTTCGAACATCTATCGGCTGGCGGTTGTCAGTCGTATCTCATCGGCTGCGCCGACAGCTGCGCCGCTGCGTTGATCGACCCGGAGGACAGCCTCATCGACCGCTACGTTGCCCTGGCTGCGCGCGATGGGCTGCGCATCCACTACCTCATCGATACGCATACACACGCGGACCACTTCTCGGCCGCACAACTGCTCGCCCGCAAGCTCGATGTGCCAGTCGTCATGCATCGCGAGAGTCCCGCGCCGTTCGTGAACATGCGGCTCGACGACGGCGAAATGCTGGCAATCGGCAGGTTGCGTCTGCAGGCGTTGCATACGCCGGGACACACGCGCGACTCGATGTGTCTGCGCATACAGGACCGGCTGTTCACAGGCGACACGCTCCTCATCGGCGCCACCGGACGTACCGATCTGCCCAGCGGGAATCCCGAAGAGTTGCACGACAGCCTCTTCAATCGAATACTGAATCTTGATCCGCAATTGCTCGTGCATCCGGCGCACGAGTACAAGGGCCGGAGCCACACGACGCTCGCGGAGGAGATTTCCGGCAATCCACGACTGCAGGTGAAGGAGCGCGCTGCATTCGTCGAGTTGATGAACAATCTCAACATCAGCATGCCCACGCACATCACCGAGGCGCTGCGCACGAACATGAGCGGCGGGCGAACGGTGGCGCAGATGCTTGCCCAGGCCACTGCCGTGGTGCCATTCATGTCGCTTGCCGAGCTGCACTCCAGGGTCAGGACGGTTGATGGCAAGCTCTTGATACTCGACGTGCGCGAACGCGATGCGTTCGACAGCGGGCACATTCCAGGAGCACGTCTGCTGCCGCGCGGACAGCTCGAGCTGCGGGTGAACCAGGACCTGCCCGATCCCACGCTGCGCATCGTCGTATGCTGCGAATTCGGCCGAATCTCGACGCTGGCGACTGCGACACTGCGCGAGATGGGATTTGTGCGCGCAGTCGCCCTGGACGGCGGTATCAAGGCCTGGCGCGAAGCAGGCTATGCGCTCGAATCAACCTCCGTTGCGTAGATAGCCGAGCATGTGCGCGACATAGTCCGGCTTGCCGAGGGCGACGCCGGTGTTGCGCATGATCGCGTATGCGGTCACGTGGTGAAAATAAAACTGCGGCAGGGCCCAGTCGCGCGCGAATTCCCAGCCGCGCATGGTGAACGTGACCCCGTTGGGCATCACCAGATCGATGGAGCGACCGTCGCTGCATTCGAAGTCCGCTACCGAAGTCGAGCGCAGAAATTCGATCGTTGCGGCGATCTGCGTCTTGCATTCCTCGAGGCTTGCGCAGGGCGGTAGCGTTCCGATCGTCGGCTGCCCCGTCAGGCGCAATACAACTTCGCGGGCCTGCGTGCAGACGAACGCGACCTGTGCCGCCAGCGGAAACATGTCGGGGGCGAGTCGCGCCTCGAGCAGGGTCGCCGAAGGAAAGCCGCGCTCGGCGGCATAGGCAGCTGCCTTGTCGAGTTGCGCGCTCAGGCTTTCGAGCATCTGCACGAAGGTCGGGATGAGAAGCGTGTTCAGTTCCATCGGAATCTACCTGAATATCAGGCGCCGCGAGGCGAGCGCGACATTAGTGTAGACGAGGAAACAAGCGGCAAGCGAGGCGAGCCCCACGATCCTCTGCCCGATGACACCGCAGGTTCGCCGGTGTGCAGGAAGCGCATCCACGTGCGCGCCTGCTGCCAGGGCGTCTGCGACTGCAGTGGCACCTCCAGCACGCTCGCATCGATGGTGCTGAGCATCAGCGTCCGCGACGTCTACCGCCGGCGTTCGTTCTTGCTGCTGCGCCAATCATGCGCGCGCAAGTAACTAGTGGCATAAGTGTGCAAAGGGCGGCGAGCGTGCAGTCAAGAAAAAGGCCGCCCGAAGACGGCCTTGTGCACAACCAGCCTGAAGAGCCCTACTTCTTCATGCCGTCGTGATTCATGCCATCGTGCTTCATCCCGTCATGCTTCATCTTGAGCTGAGCCTTGCACGCGGAATCGATAGCGGACGCGGACATCGTGGTGTTCGCAGCCTTCTGTTGTGTCACGCAGTCCTTCATGGCGGCGTCTTGCTTCGCCAACTGTTCAGGTGTCATCATCCTGGGGCTATTTTTTGAATCGCTCGCGACAGGTTCGGCCGCGAAGGCCTGCGCGCCGGCAAGCAGCATCCCCGAACACATCAGCGTCCTGACCAGCTTGTTCATTGTCTCTCTCCAGTCGGTTTGACAGGCGGATTGAGCGGGCCACCGCGCCAAT
>JBDSRN010000045.1:0-10335 GCA_039929265.1 Steroidobacteraceae bacterium
CGCGACCATGCGCACGCGCTCCGATTCCACGAACACGGGATTGATCTGCTGCAGCCCGTAGCCCACCGCGGTGAAGGTGACATCCTGCAGGCCGCGCAGCGTGACCATGCGGTCCAGCACGTCCTGCGCAGGCAGCGCCGCGTACCTGGGGAGCGCGACGGGCTTCTTCAGCACGACCACGCCCAGGTCATAAAGGAAGAAGCGGTTCGGATCGTATTGCGGATGCGTGAAGGTCTTGCCGCTCGCTTCGCCCTTGTTGGGGTAGCCGTTCTGCGGGATGAAGTGCTCGACATCCGCGTCGAACCAGATCTCGGCCTTCGCGGCCGGCGCTTCGGTGCAATGGCCGGCGGTGAGGAAGATCGTCGGGGAGAGGAGCGTCCCGCTGCAGCGCCAGAGCGGCTCGCCCTTGGCGGTCTGCGCGACCATGAGGCCGACGTAGGGATGGCGCGTTCCGTCAAGATCGCCATTGGTGATCGCGAGCGCGGGTCCGCCGGCGAGGGCGACAGCGGTGGCGATCGTGGCGAGCGCGGCCTTGAGCAATCTGAGCGTCATGACGGGTCCTTCCGCAAGCGATCCTGCTTGGGTCCAGTAGTATAATTCGTCGATGAATCCGCAAGATGCGCCGTTGCAGCCGGTGGTCACGCTGCCCGGTGCGGTTGCCCTTTCTCCCTTCCGCGTCGAAAAGCTCCTCGCTTCCCTCCCCCGACCGCTGGCCGAAGCCATCACGGTCGACACGCGCTTCGTCCATTTCGTCGCCGCCTCCGAGCCGCTCGCGGCCGAAGAGACGCGGGTCCTCGAGCGCCTGCTGACCTACGGCACCGCCGCCACCGGTGAGCCGCAGGGCGTGCTCCTCCTCGTGATCCCGCGCTTCGGCACCGTCTCGCCGTGGTCATCGAAAGCGACCGACATCGCGCACAACTGCGGCCTCGCCCGCGTCGTGCGCGTGGAGCGAGGCATCGCCTACTACATCACGGCGCGGGATCCGGGACCGCTATCGGAGCGATCGCGGCGCGCGTTGGACCGGGCGATCCACGACCGCATGACGGAGACGGTGGTCGAGAGCTTCGCGGAGGCGGCCCGGCTGTTCGCGCACGCGGCGCCCGCACCGCTCGCGATCGTGGATATCCTGCGCGGCGGACGCGAAGCGCTCGAGGCGACGAACCGCGCGATGGGGCTCGCCCTCGCGCCCGACGAGATCGACTACCTCTACGAGAATTTCACGCGGCTGGGCCGCAATCCCAGCGACGTCGAGCTGATGATGTTCGCGCAGGCGAACTCCGAGCACTGCCGCCACAAGATCTTCAATGCTGATTTTGTCATCGATGGGGTGGCGCAGGGCAAGTCGCTGTTCGCGATGATCCGCAACACGCATGCGGCCAATCCGGAAGGCGTGCTGTCCGCGTATCGCGACAACGCCGCGGTGATCCAAGGCTCGCACGGTCGTCGCTATTTTCCTGATCCTGCCACGGGTGTGTACCGCGGCAGCGAGGAGCCGATCGACATCCTGCTCAAGGTCGAGACGCACAATCATCCTACCGCGATCTCGCCATTCGCCGGCGCGGCGACCGGTTCCGGCGGGGAGATCCGCGATGAAGGTGCCACCGGCGTCGGCTCGAAGCCCAAGGCCGGGCTCGTCGGATTTTCCGTTTCGAATCTGCGCATACCCGGATTCGTGCAGCCCTGGGAGCGCGAGTTTGGCGCACCCGCGCGCATCGCCTCCGCGCTCGAAATCATGCTCGATGGTCCGATCGGTGCCGCCGCGTTCAATAACGAGTTCGGTCGCCCGTGCATCGCGGGTTACTTCCGTACCTTCGAACAATTCGAACCCGGTGCGACGCGCGCCCGCGGCTATCACAAGCCCATCATGATCGCGGGCGGCCTGGGCAACGTGCGTCGGCAGCATGTCGACAAGGGCGAGGTGCCGGTCGGTGCAAAACTCGTGCTGCTCGGCGGCCCCGCGATGCTCATCGGGCTCGGCGGGGGCGCGGCGTCCTCGATGGACTCCGGCAGTTCGAGTGCTGACCTCGACTTCGCATCCGTGCAGCGCGGCAATCCCGAGATGCAGCGACGCGCGCAGGAGGTGATCGATCGTTGCTGGGCGCTCGGCGCCGACAATCCTTTGCATCTCATCCACGACGTCGGCGCGGGCGGGCTGGCCAACGCCGTGCCGGAGGTGGTTGCGCACAGCGCGCGTGGTGCGCGCATCGAGCTGCGGCGCGTGCCCAATGCCGAGCCCGGCATGTCGCCGATGGAGATCTGGTGCAACGAGGCGCAGGAGCGCTACGTGCTCGCGGTGAATGAGCACCAGCTCGACGTATTCGAGGCAATCGCAAAACGCGAGCGCTGTCCGTACGCGGTAATCGGCACGCTCACCGATGATGGTGTGCTCAACGTCCACGACGAACTCTTCGGCAACTCCCCGGTCGACCTCCCGATCGATGTGCTGCTGGGCAAACTGCCGCGCATGACGCGCGATGTGCGCAGCGCGGAGCGGCAGGTCGGCTCGCTTCCGCGCGGCATCGACGTGCGTGAAGCCGCGCATCGCGTGCTGCGGCATCCGGCGGTGGCGGACAAGACTTTTCTGATCACCATCGGCGACCGCAGTGTGGGCGGGCAGATCGCTCGCGACCAGTTCGTCGGTCCGTGGCAGGTACCGGTCAGCGATGTCGCCGTGACGCTGAGCGATTACACCAATCACTCGGGCGAGGCAATGGCGATGGGCGAGCGCACACCGGTCGCGCTGCTCGATTCTGCTGCCGCGGCGCGGCTCGCGGTGGGCGAGGCGCTCACCAATATTCTGGCCGCGGATGTCGCGTCGCTGTCGGACATAAAGCTGTCCGCGAACTGGATGGCTGCGTGCGGCGAGCCAGGCGAGGACGCCGCGTTGTATGCGGCCGTGCGCACGGTGGGCGAAGAGCTGTGTCCTGCGCTCGGCATCGCGATTCCGGTCGGCAAGGATTCGCTGTCGATGAAGACGGCATGGGAAGGTCGCAGCGTCGTCGCGCCGGTGTCGCTTATCGTGTCGGCCTTTGCGCCGCTCGCCGATGTGCGGCGCACGCTCACGCCCACGCTGCGCCGCGACGTGGGCGATACGGAACTGGTGCTGCTGGATCTGGGCGCGGGCCGCAACCGACTCGGCGGATCGATTCTCGCGCAGGTGTATGGCTCGCTGGGCAGCACGCCGCCCGACCTTGATTCCTTTCCGCGCATGTTGCAGCTCGCCGCAGCGCTGCGCGAGCTGCGCGCACGCAACCTGCTGCTGGCGTATCACGATCGCGCCGACGGCGGACTGTTCGCGACGCTCTGCGAGATGGCATTCGCGGGCCACTGCGGCCTCGATGTCACGCTACCCTCCGAGCTGCAGGGCCAGCAGGGCGGGGCGCTGGCACAACTGTTCAGCGAAGAGCTCGGTGTCGTGGTGCAGATCGCCAGTAGCGATCGCTCGGCCGTTCGCGATGTGCTTGCCACGCACTTCCTTGGAGAGCTGGCGCACACCGTCGCCACGCTGCGCGAGGATGCGCTGCTGAACTTCCACGGCGATCAGTTGCAGATGTCGGTCACCTGGCAGGACTTGCGCAGGAGCTGGAGCGAGACATCGTTCCGCATGCGCGAGCTGCGCGACGATCCGCAGTGCGCGCAGGAAGAATTTGCCGCCGTGCTGTCGTTCGAGGATCCCGGCCTCAGCGTTGCCCTCAGCTTCGATCCCGATCAGGACATCGCCGCGCCGTATCTCAATCTCGCGCGCCCTGCAGTGGCGGTACTGCGCGAGCAGGGCGTGAACAGTCAGGTGGAAATGGCCGCGGTGCTCGAACGCGCGGGTTTCGAGCCGCACGACGTGCACATGAGCGACCTTCTCGAAGGCCGTACGTCGCTGCGCGAGTTCCGCGGCCTGGTCGCCTGTGGTGGCTTCTCCTATGGCGACGTGCTGGGTGCGGGCGAGGGCTGGGCCAAATCCATTTTGTTCCAGTCGCGCGCGCGCGATGAGTTCAGTGCGTTCTTCGCGCGTGGCGAAACGCTTACGCTCGGCGTGTGCAACGGCTGCCAGATGCTCTCTGCGCTGAAGAGCCTGATCCCCGGCACCGCGAACTGGCCGCGTTTCGTGCGCAATCGCGGCGAGCAGTTCGAAGGGCGTTTCAGTCTGGTCGAGGTGCTGCCGTCACCCTCGTTGTTTTTCGACGGGATGGCAGGCTCGTGGTTGCCAATCGCCGTGTCGCACGGCGAAGGCCGCGCTGAATTCCAGGACGACGCCCAACGCAGCGCGCTCGGCACGGGGCTCGTCGCGATCCGCTTCATCGATCACCACGGCAACGTCGCGACGACCTATCCGGCGAATCCCAACGGCACACCCGATGGTATCGCCGCGATCACCAGCCAGGACGGTCGGGTGACACTGACGATGCCGCATCCCGAGCGCGTGTACCGCTATGCGCAGAATTCCTGGCACCCGCCGAAAGTAGGCGAGGACAGCGGCTGGATGCGAATGTTCAGGAATGCGCGACGCTGGGTGGGGTGAAGGTGGTTGTGACCCGCGATCTTGCAGTGCCTTGCCTTGATGGGATGCGGCTGCAAGGAATCCATTTTTTCGGCTCCGACACTGGCACGATATTGCAGGAACTGAACCCGGCGTGCGCCGTCGGGGCGTGTCTGCTAGCCTCATCGCATCTCGCTTCGCTCATCAGGAGTAGGTCATGCGCATTACCAAAGAGCAGATTCCCGCAAAGATCAACATCCCCGGAGCGATTGCTCGCCAGGCGGTGGACTTCGGCGATGCAACAGGATTCGGAAAGATCAGCGCCGAATACTTCTCCCTCGGTGCCGGCACCGACATCGCTCCGCTCCTGAAGGGACTGAAGGACGATGCCTGCCAGGCACCCCATTGGGGTTACATGCTAGCCGGCGAACTCGTCGTGACTTACACGAACGGCAAGGTCGATACCTGCAAAGGCAACGACATCTTCTACTGGCCGCCCGGCCACAGCGTCCGCGTTGTGCAGGACTCGGAAGTCATCCTGTTCAGTCCGCAACACGAACACACCCAGGTGATGAACCACATGCTTCGGGCGATGCAGGGCCCGGAGTCCTAGCCGGTCAGCTTGCGGTACCTCACTCGATGTGGCTGCGAGGCTTCCTCGCCGTTGCGTCGCTTGTAGTCCGCCTCGTACTCCTGGTAGTTGCCTTCGAAGAACGTCACCACCGAATCACCCTCGAACGCGAGGATGTGCGTGGCGATTCGATCGAGGAACCAGCGATCGTGCGAGATCACGACGGCGCAGCCCGGGAAGTTGAGCAGTGCCTCTTCGAGCGCGCGCAGCGTTTCGATGTCGAGGTCGTTGGTGGGCTCGTCGAGCAGCAGCACGTTGCCGCCGGATTTCAGCACTTTCGCGAGGTGCACACGATTGCGCTCGCCACCGGAGAGCTCACCGATCACCTGCTGCTGCTGCGCGCCGCGGAAGTTGAAGCGTCCGACGTAGCTGCGTGAGGGTGTCTCGTAGTTGCCGACCTTGATGATATCGAGACCGCCCGACAGTTCCTGCCAGACGGTCTTCTTGTCATCGAGTGACTGGCGCGACTGATCCACGTACGCAAGCTTCACCGACGGTCCCATGCGGATCTCGCCGGAGTCTGGTTGCTCCGCGCCAGTAAGCATGCGGAACAGCGTGGTCTTGCCGGCGCCGTTCGGCCCGATGATCCCGACGATGCCGCCGCGCGGCAGGCTGAACGAGAGGTCGTCCATCAGCAGTTTGTCGCCGAAGGCTTTGCGCAGGTTCATCGCCTCGATCACCAGGTCGCCGAGACGCTCGCCGGGCGGAATGTAGATCTCGCTGGTCTCGTTGCGCTTCTGGAACTCCTGCGATGCCAGCTCTTCGTAGCGCTGCATGCGCGCCTTGCTCTTCGCGCGGCGCGCTTTCGGATTCTCGCGTACCCACTCGAGCTCCTTGGCGAGCGTCTTGCGCAGACCTTCCTGCTCACGCTCTTCGAGGGCGAGACGCTGCTCTTTCTGCTCGAGCCAGCTCGAATAATTGCCCTGCCACGGGATGCCGTGACCGCGATCCAGCTCGAGGATCCATTCCGCGACGTTGTCGAGAAAGTAACGATCGTGCGTGACTGCAATCACGGTGCTCGGGTATTCCTCGAGATAGCGCTCGAGCCACGCGACTGATTCCGCATCGAGATGGTTGGTGGGCTCGTCGAGCAGCAGCATGTCCGGCGCGGACAGCAGCAGCTGGCACAGCGCCACGCGACGTTTCTCGCCGCCGGAAAGTTTGCCGACGATGGCGTCCCACGGTGGCAGGCGCAATGCATCCGCGGCGATCTCGAGCTTGCGCTCCAGCTCCCAGCCGCCAGCCGCATCGATGGCGTCCTGCAGCTTCGCCTGCTCCTCGAGCAGCTTGTTCATCGCCTCGTCGTCCATGGGCTCGGCGAATTTGTCGCTGATCTCGTTGAAACGTGTGACCAGGCTCAGCGTCGAGCCGACGCCGGCCATCACGGCGGTGCGCACGTCCTTGGTCTCGTCCAGCTGCGGCTCCTGCGGCAGGTAGCCGATGCGGATGCCGGACTGCGGCCGGGCTTCACCGTCGATGCTGGTGTCGATGCCAGCCATGATCTTCAACAGCGTGGACTTGCCCGAGCCGTTCAGGCCGAGCACGCCGATCTTGGCGCCCGGGAAGAATGACAGGCTGATGTCGCGCAGGATGATGCGCTTGGGCGGCACCACCTTCGACACGCGGTTCATGGTGTAGATGTATTGCGCCATGGGTTAAACCAGCGAAAAGCGGGCGCGCATTATGAGCCAAATGCTAGGCTTGCCGCGAGGTCTCGAACTTGACGTCAACTCCGGTACTGGTCATCGCTGACGATGCCCTGGGGCACTACGGGTTTCCTGATCCGCATCCCTTCGGCACTGATCGGCTCGCCGCGTTCCAGCGCGAGTTCCGTGCGCGTGGCCTGGCGCAGCGCACCTATGGCGGGGAGTCGCGGGCGGCCACCGACACCGAACTGCGCCGTTTCCACAGCGAAAAGTATCTGCAGCACGTGCGCGATCGCTCGCGAGCGGGCACCGGCTATCTCGACGGCGGCGACACGCCGGCATACCGCGGTGTCTACGAGACTTCCGCGCAGGTGGTGGGTGCGACCCTGCACGGCTGCGAACGCATCATGGCCGGCGAACATCAGCGCGTGTTCATTCCGATCGCCGGGCTGCATCACGCCGCGCGCGGACATGCCGCGGGCTTCTGCGTGTTCAACGACATCGGCGTCGCGGTGGAAACGCTGCGCAGCGAGCACGGGCTGAAGCGCATCGCCTATGTCGACATCGATGCCCATCACGGCGATGGCGTGCAGTACGCCTTCGAAGAGGATCCGATGCTGATCTTCGCGGACCTGCACGAGGACGGCGCGCACCTTTATCCGGGCACGGGCAACGCCGATGAAACCGGCAAGGGCGCCGCCGTCGGAACCAAGCTCAACATCCCGCTGCCGCCGGCGACGGACGACGCGGGTTTCGCCGCGGTCTGGCCGCGCGCCTTGCAACATATTCGCGGCTTCGAGCCCGAGTTCATCCTGTTCCAGTGCGGTGCCGATAGTCTCGGCGGGGATCCCATCGCGCACCTGCGTCTGACGGCGGCCTCGCATGTTCGCGCTGCTCGCGATCTTTGCGGACTCGCCAATGAACTCGGTCACGGCAGGGTGCTCGGCATGGGCGGGGGAGGCTACAACCGCGACAATCTCGCAGCGGCATGGAATGGAGTGGTCGAGGCCTTCGTCGCGGCCTGATTTTTTCCGGTTTGAGGTAGAATGCGCGGCTCCCCTGGAGGCACCCGCATGTTCCGAACTGACATGACCATCGACGGTTTCGATCCGCAGCTCGCCAAGGCGATCACTGACGAACGTGCGCGTCAGGAAGATCACATCGAGCTGATCGCCTCGGAGAACTACGCCAGTCCGCGCGTGCTCGAAGCGCAGGGCTCGGTGCTCACGAACAAGTATGCGGAAGGCTATCCGGGCAAGCGCTACTACGGGGGTTGCGAGTTCGTCGACATTGCCGAAACGCTCGCGATCGAGCGTGCGAAACAGTTGTTCGGCGCGGGCTTTGCCAACGTGCAGCCGAACTCCGGCAGCCAGATGAATCAGGCGGTGTTCCTCGCGTTGCTGCAGCCTGGCGACACCTTCATGGGCCTCGACCTGAATTCCGGCGGGCATCTCACGCATGGATCACCGGTCAACCTGTCCGGCAAGTGGTTCAAGGTCGTCTCGTACGGCGTGCGCGCGAACGATCACCTGCTCGACATGGACGAGGTGGCGAACAAGGCGCGTGCGCACAAGCCCAAACTCATCGTAGCGGGCGGCACGGCGTATTCGCGCTCTTGGGACTGGCAGAAGTTCCGCGAGATCGCCGACTCGGTCGGCGCATACCTGATGGTCGACATGGCGCACATTGCCGGTCTGGTTGCTGGCGGCGCGCACGACTCGCCCGTACCGCATGCGCACGTCACCACCACCACCACGCACAAGAGCCTGCGTGGTCCGCGCGGCGGCATGATCCTCACGAACGATGAGGCGATCGCGAAGAAGATCAACTCCGCCGTGTTCCCCGGCCTGCAGGGCGGGCCGCTCATGCACGTCATCGCAGCGAAGGCGGTCGCATTGCTCGAGGCACTGCAGCCCGAGTTCAGGGACTACGCGAAACAGATCGTGACCAACTCGCGCGCAATGTGCCAAGTGCTCACGCAGCGCGGCTATCGCATCGTTTCCGGCGGTACGGACAATCATCTGTTCCTGCTCGACCTCTCGGACAAGCAGATCACCGGCAAGGATGCGGATGCGGCGCTCGGCCACGCCAACATCACCGTGAACAAGAACACGGTGCCGAACGATCCGCGCTCGCCCTTCGTGACCAGCGGTCTGCGCATCGGTACGCCTGCTGCGACCACGCGCGGCTTCAAGGAAAAAGAGGCGGCGCAGGTTGCCGGCTGGATTGCCGAGGTGCTCGACGCCAACGGCGGCGAAGCGGTGATCGAGCGCGTGCGCGGTGAGGTGGTTGCCCTGTGCCGGCGTTTCCCGGTCTACAGGCCCTAGTCCCCTGACGCGGGGCGCAGGCGTCGCATGCATTGCCCGTTCTGCGGCCACGAGGAGACCAAGGTCACCGACTCACGCCTCGCGGGCGAGGGCCGGCAGGTTCGGCGTCGGCGCGAATGCCTGCGCTGCAGCGAGCGCTTCACCACATTCGAAACCGCCGAACTCGTCATGCCGCTGGTCGTGAAGAGCGATCAGAGCCGCGTGCCCTTCGATGAGAGCAAGCTGCGCAACGGTATGCAGAAGGCGCTCGAGAAGCGGCCAGTGAGTCGCGAAGCGATCGAAGATTCCGTGATCCGTATCTGTCACAGGCTGCGCAGCATGGGTGAGCGCGAGGTCCCGTCACGCACCGTCGGCGAACTCGTGATGGAAGAGCTGCATCATCTGGATGAAGTCGGTTACGTGCGCTTCGCATCCGTGTACCGCAGTTTTCAGGACGTCGAAGCGTTCCGCGAGGAGATCGAGCGCCTGCGCCATCGCCCGCGCCATCCGCGCAGTCGCGACCAGTTGCCGCTGTTGCCGGAGGCGCCCGAAAAGCCGTCAGAAAAAACACCGGGCAAACCGTGAACGGCGCGAGTCCCTGGAGCGACGCGGATCGCCAGATGATGTCGCGCGCGCTGTTGCTTGCGCGGCGCGGACTCGACACCACTGATCCGAACCCGCGCGTCGGCTGCGTGCTGGTCAGCGACGGCGCCATCATCGCAGAAGGCTGGCACGAGCGCGCTGGCGGGCCACATGGGGAGATCGTGGCATTGCGTGCCGCCGGTGAGCGCGCACGAGGCAGCACGGCCTACGTATCGCTGGAACCGTGCAGCCATCAAGGCCGCACCGGACCATGCAGCACGGCGCTCATCGAAGCCGGCGTCGCACGGGTGATATTCGCGGTGCAGGATCCGAACCCGCGTGTCGCAGGCACCGGTGGCGAGCGTCTGCGCGAAGCCGGCATTGAAGTCGCGAGCGGGCTGCATGCCGAGGCCGCCGAGGAGCTCAACTGCGGTTTCTTCAAGCGCATGCGCACCGGACTGCCCTGGGTGCGCCTGAAGCTCGCCATGAGCCTGGACGGGCGCACCGCACTGGCCGACGGCAGCAGCCGGTGGATCACGGGCGATCGCGCGCGCAAGGACGCCCAACAGTTCCGCGCGCGCAGCTCCGCGGTGCTCACCGGCGTCGGCACCATTCTCGCCGACGACCCCGCGCTCAACGTGCGCGTCCATGGCGCATGGCGTCAGCCATGGCGCGTCGTGCTCGACGATACGCTGCGCA